>JAAYZJ010000159.1 GCA_012514915.1 Lentisphaerota bacterium
ATGATGTTTCTCGGCCGCGAGGTCGGCCGTTCGCAGGATTTCAGCGAGGCGACCGCCCAGGCGATCGACAGCGAGGTGGGCGCGCTCGTCCGCGCGGCCTACGAGGAGGCGCGCGACATTCTCCAGACGCACCGCGACCGGGTCGATGCGCTGGTCAACCTGCTGCTGGAGCAGGAGACCGTCGACGGGCCGGATGCCGAGGATCTGATCCGGCTCGGCCGGATCCGTTCCCCCGAGGAACGCGAACCCGACGAGCCTGTCGAGTCGACGGAGACGGTGTCCCCGGCAGATCTTGCGGCAGCCTCCGCAGTACCGGCTGTGCCGGAAGTCCCGGCAGCGACAGATGATCCGCCCGTCCCGCCCCCGGCCGAGCCCCCGGCGCCACCACCAGCATGACAGCAGGCACAGGCAACACGAACACGCCCAGCCCCGGCCAGGTGCCCTCCGTGCCCTGCTGGCGATGCCGGGACCGGCGCCTGCTGCTGGGCCGTCCCCTGGTCATGGGCATCCTCAACGTGACCCCCGACTCGTTTTCCGACGGTGGACGACACCACGCGTTCGAGGCGGCTGTGGCGCATGGCCGGTCACTTGCCGCTGCCGGGGCCGACATCATCGACATCGGGGGGGAATCGACACGTCCCGGCGCCCAACCGGTTTCCCGTGACGAGGAGGCGGCACGGGTCGTCCCCGTGATCCGCGCCCTGGCGCAGGCGACACCGGTGCCGCTCTCGGTCGATACGCGCCATGCCGCCGTTGCCCGGGCGGCGCTGGCGGCGGGCGCTTCGATCGTCAACGACGTGGAGGGCCTGGTCGATCCCGAGATGGCGTCGGCCGTGCGTGAAGCGGGGGCCGGCGCCGTCGTCATGCATATGCAGGGCGCGCCGCAAACGATGCAGCAGGCGCCCGTCTACGACGACGTCGTGGAGGAGGTCTATGCCTGGCTGCTGGGCCGGGTGGCGGCGCTGACCGCGGCCGGCCTGGACGCCGCCACACTGGTGATCGACCCCGGGATCGGGTTCGGCAAGACGCGGGAGCACAATCTCGCGCTGCTGGGGAGCCTGCGGCGTTTCGCCGGCATGGGGCCTCCCGTCCTGGTGGGCCTCTCGCGCAAGCGGATGGTCGGCGAGATCACCGGCGCGCCTGTCGAGGACCGGCTGGCCGGCAGCCTGGCGGGGCTCGTCTGGTGCGTCTGGCAGGGGGCGTCGATCCTGCGGGTTCATGATGTCCGCGAGTCGGTGGCCGCCCTGCGCATGGCGACGGCGCTGGCTGCACGGCAGCCGGAGGCCGGCTAGCGCGGTGCGGAAGGATCCCGCCGTTCACGAGGTTGCAGGACCACACCGCATGCGCATCTATGTCGATTTCGACGACGTTCTTTGCGAGACGGCGCGCGAGCTGAGCCGTCTCGCCGGGCGGCTTTACGGCTGCCGGGTGCCGTACGCCGAGATCCGGGCCTTCAACCTGCGCGAGGCGTTCGATCTGGATGAAGCCCGCTATCTGCAGTTGATGCGCACGGCCCACGAGCCCGAGTTCCTGCTGGAGCTTGATCCGACGCCGGGCGCGGTCGGCACCCTGGCCGCCTGGGCTGCCGCGGGGCATACCGTCGAAATCGTGACGGGGCGCCCGTGGGCGACGCAAGAGGTTTCACGGCAGTGGCTGGAGCGGCAGGGGGTGGGGCATCTCGCGATCATTCACGTCGACAAGTACAACCGCGAGCTGGCGCCGGAGGCCCGCGACTGGTCGCGCGCCCTGACGCCCGCGGAATTCGCCACGCGACAATATGATCTGGCGGTGGAGGATGCCCCCGTCGCCCTGCGCATGCTGGCCGCCATGGCCCCATGCCGCGTGGTGATCTTCGACCGTCCCTGGAACCGCGGCGTGCCGGCGCTCAATCCTCATTTCACCCGTTGTGCCGACTGGGCATCGATCGCAAGGCTGTCCCTGGAGCATCCCGGTGCACCGGCAGCGGAGGCACGGGCTCCATGAAGCGTTGCTGTGCGATGCTCGCGGTGGTGCTTGGCGTGGTGGCGGGGGGGCTGTGCTCCCGGCCCGTCGCGGCCGCGCCCGCGCCCGCCGTATCGCCGGTGGTGGTCATCCATGGCAGCCGCTCCCTGGCGGCGGAAGGCGACCGGCGCTTTGCCCTGTCGCTGGCCCGGCATGCGGTGCGATGGTTCCGCGAGGGGGGGCTGGTGGCCGACCTCCACAACGATGAACGACTGGACACGACGCTGCGCGGCCGGCAAGTGGCTCTGCTCGTCCATTGCGCCGATGTGCAGGCCGACCAGTTGCGCGCCCTCCAGGCGTTTACCGGACGCGGCGGAACGCTGATCGCCTGCTATTCGTCCTCGCCGGGCCTGGCGTCGCTGATGGGGGTCCGCGTCGGCGCGTACCTGAAGGTCGAGCAGGGGCGCTTCGCCGCCATGCGGTTCGGACGCGAGAAGCCCGTCAACACCCCGCAGTGGATCCAGCAGTCCTCGCCCAACATCATGACGGCGATACCCGTGGACGGCGCGGCCACCGTGCTGGCCGAGTGGGTCGACCGGGCCGGGCGGCCGACGGGGCAGGCCGCCTGGATCCAGAGCCGCGCCGGGTTCTGGATGACGCACACGCTCTCGGCCGACGGTCATGCCGCGGCCAAGGGGCGTCTGCTTGTCGCGCTGGCCGGCGACCGGCATCCGGAGCTGTGGCTGACGGCGGCGCGGGCGCGCCTCGCCCGCGGGCGGGTCGTGGGGCCCTGGCGGGAGCCCGAGGAGGGCCTGGCGACAGCCGACGCCCTGCCCGACGCGGAGCGGCGCGGACGGGCCCGACAGGCCGTCACGCGAGCCATCGAGGCGCGCCGCGAGGCGGAGGCGCTGCTGGTCGCCGGACGCGGCGCGGAGGCCTGGCTGCTGGCCCACGAGATGCACGAGCGCCTGCTGGCGGCCTATGGCGTGATGCAGCAGGCGGTGCGCGGCGAGATCCGCGCCGTGTGGGATCATTCGGGACAGGGGTTGTATCCGGGCGACTGGGCCCGGACCTGCCGTCTGCTTCAGGCGGCGGGCATCTCCGACATCCTGGTGAACGTCGCGGCGCCCGGCTTCGCGCATTGCCGGCTCGACGCCCTGCCGCGCTCGCCGGTGTACGAAACGCAGGGGGATCAACTGGCCGCCTGTCTCGCCGCCGCCCATCCGCTCGGGATACGCGTGCATGCCTGGCTGATCGCCTTCAGCACGACGCACGCCACGGCGCACCGGCGCGCCGTTTTCTCCACGCGGAACTGGCTGCTGCAGGACACGGATGGCCGGCCAACCGCCTGGCTCGATCCCGCCAATCCCGAAGTCAGGGCCATGCTGGTTCAGGCGGGGCGCGAGCTGTTCGAGCGCTATCCGATCGATGGCTTGCATCTCGACTTCGTCCGTTACGCCAACCTGCACGAGAGTCTGGGCCCCGCCACGCGGCGCCGCTTCGAGGCCGCGCGCGGCCGGCCGGTGTCCAACTGGCCGGCTGCGGCGCGCACGCGGCCCGTGTACGACGAAGTCGTGCGATGGCGGGTGGCGCAGGTCACGGCGCTGGTCGCCGACATGCGGCGCCTGCAGCGGCAGGTCGCTCCGGGGCGGTGGCTGACGGCGGCGGTGTTCGGCAAGCACCCCTCCTGTGTCGAGGCCGTCGGCCAGGATTGGGAGAGCTGGATCGAACAAGGGTACATCGACTATGTCATGCCGATGAACTACACCGAAAGCCTCCCCCTGTTCGCCGAGCTCGTCGGCCACCAGACCCGTACCCGACGCCTGTCCAGCCGAATCATCGGCGGGCTCGGCGTGACGGCGGCGGAGAGCCGCCTCGATGCCGCCGCTGTGATCGACCAGGTCAACGCGCTGCGTGCCGCCCGCGCGGTCGGCTTTGCCCTGTTTGACCTTGACGCCACGCTTGAGCAGGATATTCTACCCGTCATCCAACTGGGCTTAACGGCCCCGGCAACAGGAGTAGCGAGATGATTCGTATGGGAATGATCGGCTGCGGATCCATGTCCGGCAGCCATTTGGCGGCGCTCCAGCCGCTCGAATCGCGCATGCGTTTCACCGCGTTCGCGGATATCGATGTCGCGCGCGCCGAGCGAGCGGCGGCACTGGTTCCCGGTGCCCTTGCCGTGGCGGACTACCACGCCATGCTGGACGCGGTCGATGCCGTCGTGATCGCCGTGCCGCACGATCTCCACTACCGCCTCGGGCTTGACTGTCTCCAGGCCGGCAAGCATGTCATGATGGAGAAGCCGCTGGCGCTGACCGAGGCCGAGTGCCGCGAATTGATTGCCGCCGACCGCTCGCCGCATCCCGTCCTGATGCTGGGCTACGTGATGCGGCACGACCCGCTGTGGCGGCAGTTCGGCGACTACCTTCGCACGGAGGCGTTTGGCCAGGTGTTCCATGTCTCGATTTGGACCGAGCAGTTCACCGACACCACGCGCGGCGCCTGGATCGGCCAGGCCAGCCGTCTCGGCGGCGGGCAGTTGTTCAGCCATGGATGCCACTACATCGATCTCCTGCTCAACTGGCTGGGCAATCCGGTCTGCGGCACGCACATCGGCACCAACCGGGGGACGCCGTGGATGGAGCGCGAGGGGACCAGCGACGTCAGCCTGAAGTTCGCCAGCGGGGCGACGGCCTACCATTTCGGCACGTGGGGCGCCAGGGGCTCGCGCCTGCGGTATGCGGTGCATGCCCACTGCACGGAGGGTATGCTCGAGCTCGACCATGCCGCCGGGACGATCACGCTGCACCGCAGCCGGACGGACGGCGACCTACCGGCCATGAGCGCGCTGGCCGCGCCGGGCGAGTCGCCCGACGAGCCGAACCGGGCGGTCGTCTACCGTCGTCCGGGGCAGGGCGGCAAGGCGGTGGTGCAGCAGATGGAAGCCTTTCTCGACTGCATCGAGCAGCAGCGAAAGCCCACGGTCAGCGCGGCCGCCTCGCTTCGGAGTCTGCAGGTCATCTGGAAACTGTACGAAGCCGAGGAACGGATGCAGGTGGCCGACCTGCGCGGCATTTAGCCGGGAAGGGCGCGGCGGCTCGCGGGGCGCGGCTTCGCCAAGGTGGCCCTCACCAGATACCAGACATGGCGAACGTCCTCGCGAGCCGTTATTACAGGCCGCGAAAACGGTGGTGAATGGCGCAAGTCCGGCTAGGCGATGCGCGTCGCGGCGGCGGCGCGGGCCAGCCGTTCGAGCGGTTCAGGATCGAAGCGCGCGGGAATGGGGGTGATCGTGTTGGCACTGCCACAGGCCAGTCCGTAGCGGGCCGCCTGCAGGACGGAGCGTCCGCGCCAGATGGCGTCCAGCAGGGCCGCCGTCACGCAGTCGCCGCTGCCGATCGGGTTGACGACGGGGCCGGCATCGGGCGGGTTGATCGTCCAGGCCCGGCCATCGTCCGCGACCAGCCAGGCGGGGCGTGGGCCGTCGGTGATGAAGGCGTGGCGGGCGCCGGCGGCCGTCAGGCGGCGCGCGGCGGCCAGAATGGCTCGTCCGCCGCGGCCGCGCATCGGGAAGGTGCCCGCGAGTTCCTCGACGTTCATCTTGGCGACCAGCGGTCTGAACGCGAGCACGGCCTGCAGGTCGCCGCGGTGCGAGTCGATGACCCAGGGGAGGTTCAACTGCTGCGCCAGTTCGGCAAAGGGGATGTAGACGGCCCGGCCGGCCAGCGAGGGGGGGACAGTGCCGCTGATGGCCAGTCCGTCGCAGCGGCGCTCCAGGGCCAGCGCGGCCTTCATGAAACGGGCCAGATGCGCGGCGCCGATGGGGGGGGCCTCTTCGACGAGTTCGGTCACCGTCCCCGTGGCGCGGTCGACGATGGTGTCGCATACCCGGGTGTTGGCGGCCTGCCGTGTGAAGGCGGGCATGGCCCCCCGGCTGCGTGCATCGCGCTCGACGGTGCGTCCCGAGTCGCCGCCGATGAAACCCGTGACCCAGGCACGGCCGCCGAGGCGTGCCAGTGCCATGCCGACATTCACGCCTTTGCCGGCGGCCGAGAGCCGAATCTCGCGGGCACGGTTCACGCCGCCGACCTGGAAGCGGTCGAGGATCAGGGTGCGCTGCAGGGCGGGCGTGAGCCCCAGCGAGAGGAAGGTCGGCTGGCCGGGCCGAACGGTGCTCATGAACGCGCCTCGATCAGCGGGACGAGCAGGTCGAAGGCCTGTTCCGCGAAACGTCGGTGTCCCTCCGGGTTGAGATGGATGCCGTCGGTGGGAAGGATGTAGCGGCGGGGGTCGGGGGCGAACGCGTCGCACAGGTCGAGAAACGGCCAGTGCCGTTCGCGCAGAAAGCGGCGGAACAGGTTCCGCTCCTGCTCGATGGCGGCGTTGAGCCCTCCCTGCTCCCGCAGATAGTCCTGGTAGGCCGGGTGGCGGGTGGCGAAATGCCAGTCGTCGATGACCGGATTGATGACGACGCCGACCGGCGTGGTGCACGCCGGCAGCCGGTCGGCGAAGTCGGCCATTAACCGTTCGAGCTCCCCTTCGGCCAGAATGCGTTGGGGGCGGGTGCAGTCGTGGTTGTTGCCGCCGATCATCACCAGGCAGTAGTCGGGGTGGCAGGCCAGCACGTCGCGGTCGAAACGGGCCATGCACTCACGGGTGGACTCGCCCCCCACCGCCGCGTTGAAGCATGGAAAGCAGATCCCTGGAAAATGCTCCGACAGGCTGGCCTGCAGCAGGTTGTACCAGCGGTCGGCGGCCCGCTCGACGCCGATGCGTCCCTCCATGATGGAGGATCCAAAGAGATTGAAGACCAGGTGAGTCATGCCCCAAGCCACGTGCGCCTCCCACTGTCCGTCCGGGGGATGGATGCTACTTTCCGAGCAGCGACTGCATGATGTAGAGATCGAGCCCCTCGTAGTCGCGCGCGGCGATGAACGCCTTCAGGCGGGCGTCGCTCAGCGAGCGGGAAATCTCGAGCAGCCGCAGGAAGATCTCGCGGCTGTTGGAAAGGTGCGCCACGGCGGGCTTCTTCTGCGTCCGCATCGCCTTGACGTCGAGCCCGACCCACTCGCCCCCGCGGCCGTAGCCGTGGATGTCGAGAATCCTGACCTGGTTGAAGGCGCGCCGCAGGTCGACCGATCCGAAGGTCTTGTCCTGATCGAACTTCAGGCCGTTCTGGTCGTTGAGGTGGACGGTCCAGAGCTTGTCGAACGCCAGGGCGAATCCCATCTCGTCAGAGGGGTCCAGACCGGCGAGGATCGCATGGGCGCTCTCGATGTTGGCGCCGACACGCGCCGGATCGACGCTCGCCTGGCCCAGCGCCAGGGCATGGCCGGTCGTGGGAATGTAGGTGTGGTCCATTGGCTCGTTGGGCTTGGCCTCGATGGCGATGCGGATCTTGCTGTTGTAGGCCAGCATCGTGTTGACGGCCTCGAGGATCCGCTGCGTCGCGACCCGGCTGTCCTTCGCTTCGCGGATGTAGGTTCCCTCGCGCGCGAGCCAGAGGACGATCAGGTCGGTGCCCAGTTCCTGGGCGATGTCGATGCAGCGCAGGCTGCGCTCGATGGCGTACTTGCGGCAGCGCGCATCGTTCGAGGTGTAGCCGCCGTCGATCGTCCGGGGATCCTCCCACAGGCGCGGCGCGACGAACTCCGCCGCGAGGCCGTGCCGCTTGAGGGCGCGCGCGACGCCCCGTGCCTCCTTGGCGATCTGGGCGGGCGAGAGGTCGTTCAGGTTGGGGACGGCATCGTCGTCGTGGAACTGGACGGCACCGAAGCCGAGTTGGCGGTAGAGCCCCAGCTTGCGGTTGAACGCGATCGAATCGCGCACGGCGGGACCGAAGGGATCATGCCCCTCATGGATGTTCCAGGGGCCAAACGAAAAACGAAATTCACCGCTCATGGCAATTCTCCGCTGGTTGACAGGCTCTGCGAACGTCTCCGCACACGACGCGCATGCGTGACCGGGGGTTAACTTATCATTTTGACCCTGACCTGTAAACGGTCACCCAACTCACCGCGTACTCGGGCTGGCGCTGATGCGGTTGCGCAAGCGGACGCGCGGCGCGTTTGCGTCGCCCGAGAGGATATCCTCCTCGCGGAAGCCCGCCCAGTCGATTTCCCGCGCGCCGACCCGCTCGCAGTCGTAGGCGATGATGATCGTGCCGTCGGCCGCCTGCTGGCCATCGGGATAGGAGACCTTCTCGCGCGGATCCAGCAGGAGTCCTCCCTGCCACGTCCTGCCGTCGTCGGACGAGAGAAACGCCGTCAGGTGCGAGCGGCCGGTGCGCTCCGTCATGGGGCCGTGCTTGACTAGGAGGAGGTTGCCCGACTGGAGGCGCCGGATGAAAAAACGGGCATCGGGGTGGGGAATGCCGCTGGGCTCCAGCGGCGACCAGTTCCGGCCGCCATCCGCCGACTGGCTGCAGCCGATGCCGTAGCGGGTGCGGACGTAGCAGGCCAGGGTGCCGTCGGCCCGTTCGATGAAACTGTGCTCGTCGTAGCTGCGCGCCTCGCGCG
>JAAYZJ010000160.1 GCA_012514915.1 Lentisphaerota bacterium
GTGATCGTCCCCGCGCCCGGATCGGCGTCGGCGATCGTCAGGGGTATGCGCTCGCCCCAGTCGTCGTCGACCTGCAGGATGATGAACTGCCCCGGCTTGCGCTCGGCGGCGATGAGCGGCGCCTCGACCGTCATCATGAAGACTTCATCGGATAGTTGTCGGCGGGCCAGAATGCGGTGCATGGGTTTCCCGGGAACGGCGGGTTGGACAAAAACTATTCCGCGGAGGCGTCGGCCAGGGTGCCGAGCAGGCGCAGCGTCTCCTCGACGAGCTCCTGGCCGCCCTGCGGCGAGACTTCGTTGCAGTACATGCTGGCGCTGTAGCCCTTGCCCCAGGCGCCGCGCTCGGTGGCCAGGTAGGTGCCGCCGCCGTTGCCGGGCACGCCGGCGAGCTGGACGATGAAGGTCTGCAGAAACGGACTGCGCGCCTGGATGCGGTGCTGGAAGTCCATGTACAGCTCGAAGCGGTTCGAGGCGAAGGCGATGTCGCCCAGGCGGACGACGTGGAGCTCCATCGGCAGCTTGGGCTCCGCGGCCTGCGTCTCGTAGCGGACGATGATGCGCCGGAGGCGGTTGCGGCTGGCGGCCAGGATGGAGTTGGTGCGCAGCCGCGCCAGCGGCTCGCCCTCCTGCGTGAAGCTCTGCGCCTCCAGCTTGGCCAACTCCTCCTTGGCATAGGCGTACTCGTCGGCCGTGATCAGGCGCTTCGACAACTGCACCGTCTCGACGGCATGGCGCAGCGGCAAGTCGGACCGGATGTCCTTGCGGGCCCACGCGAGCACCTCGTCGAACGCCGCCGCGATGCGCTCGCCGATGTCGCGGCGCCGTTCGAGCTCGGCAACGCCGAGGGGATTGTCGTCGCCGTATTTGAGGGCGAACCGGCGCTTTTCGGCCTCCTTGTAGTGCAGCAGGCGGGGCGACAGATCGCCGCCCGCCGCGCACTGCGGCAGGATGTGGATCGCACCGTGCCGCGCGCGGATCGCCGTGCGCGCCTCGTGCCAGAAGGAGGCCGAGAGGCGCGACTCCATCTCCGAGTTCTGCGAGGGGCACGGTACATTCACGATGGCGCCGGTGAGCGTCCCCGCGGCATCGAAGGTGTACAGCAGGTTGATGAAGGGATCGGCACCCGCCTCGTAGTGGCTGAACATCGGGTCGTTGGTGTTGCCGTACATCCTGGCGTGGCCGTTGACGCCCGCCCGCGAATCCTTGACGGCGCCGGGACGCAGCGAGACGTCGTCGAAATAGACGACGCGCCGGCTGTGCGCGACCACGGCGTACCCGTAGCCGAAGGCCACACCGCCCGGCGCCCGCGTCTGCCAGGCCTCGATCACCGCATCGGCCGCCTGGTCGACGAAAAACGCCTGGTAGTCATCGCCGGACGCGATTTCGACACCCTCGTGCGGCACCTCTTCCGCCGTGACCGTCGACGACCCGCTGCGCCAGTTGGCCGCGTCGCCGTAAGTGGAGGGCCCCGCATGCGTGTGCGTGGCGTTCATCAGGATCTTGATCACGGGAATGTCGGCCTCGCGCTCGGACACGCGCGCCCGGATCTTGTCCAGCAGGCCGTTGCGGATCACCACGATGTCGGCAGAAAGGAAGATGACGCTGTCGGCGCCGTCGTCGATCGCCAGCGCGGTGACCGTGACCGGGTCGATGACCCCCTGCGACACGCGGATGTGAAACTGGCCCGGGATGGTCACGGGCTTGTCGGTGCTCACATCGCGCGAGGCCCAGCCGATTTTCAGCGTATGGTTGAATTCACTCATGGTTTCGTCTTCCTTTCATGCGCTCAGCCGCGGACGGCGAGGACCTGCTTCTCGTAAGCGCGGACGATCGGCATCCAGGCGCCGTCGACCGGCACGTTCTGGCGCCGGCAGAACTCGTTCCAGACCTCGCCCAGCGGCATCAGCTTCATCTCCTCCATCAGGGCGAGCCGCCCGGCGAGATCGCCGGCCGCCTCGAGATCAAGCAGAAGCCGGCGCGGCTCGAGCAGGGCGGCCAGCAGCGCCTTGCGGGCGTTGCGCGTGCCGATGACCCAGGCGGCCACCCGGTTGATGCTGGCGTCGAAATAGTCGAGACCGATATGGACCCGCTGCAGGGCGTCGCAGCGGACGAGCTCCAGCATCAACGCCTGCAGATCGTCGTTGAAGGCGACGACATGGTCGCTGTCCCAGCGGACACCGCGCGAGACGTGCAGCAGGAGCTCGGGGAACCAGAGCAGCATCGCGCTGATTTTGTCGGCCAGCGTTTCGGTCGGATGGAAATGGCCGGCGTCGAGACACACCAGCTTGCCGCGCGCCGCCGCGTATCCCATATAGAACTCGTGGGAGCCGACCGTGTAGCTCTCGGCACCGATGCCGAAAAGCTTGCTTTCGACGGCATCGAGGTTGTGCGCCGGATCGAGCGCCTCCTCGAAGCAGGCGTCGAGCGCCTCTATCAGCCGCTGCCGGGGCGCCAGGCGGTCGGCGGGGGTGTCCTTCGTCCCGTCGGGGATCCAGACGTTGGTGACGGCCGCCGTGCCGAGCGCGCGCCCCATGGCGGCGCCGATGCGGCGGCTGCCATGGACGTGGCGGATCCAGAAGGCGCGCACGGCGGGATCGGGATGCGACAGCGTCAGGCCGTCGGCGGCCAGCGGGTGGGAAAAACAGGTGGGGTTGTAGTCGAGTCCCAGGCCGCGCGCCCGGGCCCAGTCGATCCAGCGCTGGAAGTGGGCCGGCTCCAGTTCATCGCGCGGGACCCGGGGGCCGTCGTAGTCGGCGTAGATCGCGTGCAGGCTCAGGCGGTGCGCGCCGGGCAGCAGGGCAAAGGCCTGCTCGAGATCGGCCCGCAGCTCGTCGGCCGTCCGCGCCTTGCCGGGATGGTTGCCCGTGGCGGCGATGCCGCCGGTCAGCGCACCCTGGCTCTCGAACCCCGCGACATCGTCGCCCTGCCAGCAGTGCAGCGAAATCGGCACGTTCGCCAGCGTGCTCAACGCCGCCTCGACATCGACGCCTACGGCCTGATAGCGCGCGCGGGCGGCCTCAAAGGCCGCATGCTCAAGCTCTTTGTTCGACATCCTCGTTCTCCCAACTGATCACGTGTGCAGACCCCATCAAGTTTGATTGGACATGGTAACATGCGGCGTCCCTCTCGCCAAGAAGAACCTCGTTTTGAAGAGCCGATTGCGCTGTTCAAGTTTTGCGCACCTGTCTTGTGCGAAATGGGTGCGAGGAAAAGCGCGATCCCCCAGCGGGTGTTGCAATTTCCCTGTAAACACGCGGGTACGTTTTCCGGCCAGGAAA
>JAAYZJ010000161.1 GCA_012514915.1 Lentisphaerota bacterium
GAGCCCAGCAAGCGCAGCATGCGGTTGAAGGTGAAACAGGCCGGTTGGAACAACGACTACCTTCGCGCCGTCCTAGGCATCAACCCGGCCTGAGCCGTTCGGACTTCCACCACGACGCGGACGGCGACCACGTCCTGGCCGCTGCTTTGCCGGAAAACGCCCCGCACGCGTCATCCGAAGGCCATGCCGCCAACACGGCGCTCCTTGAGCCGCAGACATCGGCGCGAAAGCGCATCCGCCCCCGTCAAGGTGCCACAAAAGTCAAAGGGGAAGATTTTGATGCGTTTGCCCTGGCGTCGCAATCGGCTTGAGTTCGGCACACGTTTCGCGCATAATACAGCCCGTCAGCCGCGGTGACGTTGTTTCGCAGCCACGGGGCCCTCGTCGGGCCGCCTGCCTCGGGCCTGCACGGATCTTCCCGTTCTTTTTACCTATGAGTGCTTTTAAGTTTGACCCCATCCCCGAGGTGCTGGATGCCATCCGCGCCGGCGAGATGGTCGTTGTCGTCGACGACGAGCAGCGCGAAAACGAGGGCGACCTCGTCATCGCCGCCGAGAAGGCCGATGCGCGCGCCATCAACTTCATGACCCTCCACGGACGCGGGTTGATCTGCCTGTCGCTGCCGGCCGACCGCCTGCAGCAACTCGGCCTGCGCCGCATGCCGTCGCGCAACCGCGGCGATGCCTTCGGCTGCGCCTTCATGGAATCGGTCGACGCGGCGCACGGCACGACCACCGGCATCAGCGCGGAGGACCGTGCCCAGACCGTGCGCGTGCTGCTCGACCCCGCCACGACAGCCGCCGATCTCGTCAGCCCCGGCCACCTGTTCCCCCTCGAAGCCCGCCCGGGCGGCGTGCTGACGCGCGCCGGCCACACGGAAGCCTCGCTCGATCTGGCCCGGCTCGCTGGCCTTCAGCCCGCCGGGGTCATCTGCGAGATCCTTCAGCCCGACGGCACCATGGCCCGCCTTCCCCAACTTCGCGTCTTCGCGGCTGAACATCGCCTGAAGATGTGCTCCGTCGCCGACCTGATCGCCCACCGCCGCCGCACCGAGCGGATGATCGAGGCGCTCAGCGAGGTCGACATGCCGACCGACATCGGCCATTTCCGCCTGCGCCTCTACCATTCGTCGGTCGACGGCCTCGACCACCTGGCGCTGGTCAAGGGCGCGCCCGGGGACGCCGCCGAGCCGCCGCTGGTGCGCGTCCACAGCGAGTGCATGACCGGCGACGTGTTCCACTCGGCGCGTTGCGACTGCGGGCGCCAGCTCGAAGCGGCCATGCGCATGATCGAGCAGGCCGGCTGCGGCGTCGTGCTGTACATGCGCCAGGAGGGGCGCGGCATCGGCCTCGCCAACAAGCTGCACGCCTACGTGCTGCAGGAAAAAGGCCTCGACACCGTTGACGCCAACGAGCAACTGGGATTCTCCGCCGACCTGCGCGACTACGGCGTCGGCGCGCAGATTCTGGCCGACCTCGGGCTGCAGCGCATCCGCCTGCTGACCAACAACCCGCGCAAGGTCGTCGGCCTGCAGGGCTATGGGCTGGAGATCGTCGAGCGCGTGCCGATCGTCATCGCCCCCTCCGAGCACAACCACCGTTATCTCGAAACCAAGAAAAGCCGAATGGGACATCTCATCTAGGAAAGGACGACACACCATGGCCTATCAGGAAATCAACGGACAACTCCAAGCCGCGGGGCTCGAACTGGCGATCGTGATCAGCCGGTTCAACAGCTTCTTCACGAGCCAGCTCTTGAAGGGCGCCATCGACTGTTTCGAGCGCCATGGCGGCAAGCAGGAATCCCTGACCGTCGTCTGGGTTCCCGGCGCCAATGAATTGCCGCTGGTGGCCGACAAGCTGGCCGCCACGGGCCGCTTCCAGGGCATCATCGCCCTGGGCGCCGTCATCCGCGGCGCGACGCCCCACGCCGACCTGATCAACGGCCAGGTTTCCCGGTCGCTGGCCAAGACCGCCCTCGACCACGGCGTTCCCGTCATCAACGCCGTCGTCTGCGCCGACAACCTGGAGCAGGCCATCGAGCGCTCCGGCACCAAGGCCGGCAACAAGGGCTGGGACGGCGCCCTGGCGGCGATCGAGATGGCCTCGGTCTACCAGCAGCTGGGTTGATGCCCATGACCACCGTCAACCGCCGGCACGCGCGCGAATGGGCGCTGCAGATCCTGTTCCAGATCGACGCCAACCCGTCGCAGGATCTCGCGCCGGTGCTGCGCGATTTCTGGATCCAGCAGTTGCACGTGCGCCAGGACGAGGGCCCCGACGGCAGTCCCGATGCCGCGGCCGCCTCCCTGCTGCTGGAAGCGGAGGCGGCGGCCGACCTCCTGGCCCCCAGGCGCTACCGCGCCTTCACCGAGCATCTGGTGCGCGGGGTCGCCGAGAACCTCGGCGCGATCGACGAGCGGCTCGTCCGCTACACCGAGCACTGGCCGCTGCACCGCATGGGCGGCGTCGACCGCAACGTGCTGCGCCTGGCGATCTACGAGATGTTCTTCGACGACCAGGCACCGCCGGTCGTCATCATCAACGAGGCCGTCGACCTCGCCAAGTTCTTCAGCTCGAGCGAGTCGGGTCGGTTCGTCAACGGCATTCTCGACCGCGCCTGCAAGGATGTGACCCGGCCGCCCCGCGAATCCGCCCCGGACGCGGGCGGCGGACGTGCCGGACGCGGCAAGACCCGGCGCCGCCGGCCGGCGGCGGCAACGGCGGCCGTCTCCAAACCGGTGGCATGATCCCATGGCGCGGCCCGCGACAACGCCCGCGGCGGCGGCCGATGCGCTCCGGGAAGACCGGCGCCTGATGCGCCTCGCGATCCGCCTGGCGCGCGCCGGCGAGGGCCACACGCGCCCCAACCCGCCGGTGGGCGCCGTCGTGGTGCTCGATGGCCAGGTCATCGGCCGCGGCACGCACCGGGCCGCCGGCCAGCCGCATGCCGAAGTCGAAGCCATCCGCGCCTGCCGGCGGAACCCGCGGGGCGCCACACTCTACGTCACCCTCGAACCCTGCAGCACGACCGGACGGACGCCTCCCTGCACCGACCTGATTGCCGAGCACGGACTGAGGCGTGTCTGCATCGGCTGCATCGATCCCAACCCGCGCCACGCCGGACGCGGCATCGACGTGCTCCGTCAAGGGGGCATCGCCGTCGAGACCGGGCTCTGCGAGGCCGACTGCCGCCGCCTGATCGCACCGTTCGCCAAGCGCATCACCACCGGGCTTCCCTGGGTGACCCTCAAGCTGGCGCTGACGCTCGACGGGCGGCTGGCCGACCGCGACGGCCGGTCGAAATGGATCACCGGCGAGCCGGCGCGCGCCTGGGTCCAACAGCTCCGGCGGCGGGCCGACGCCATCCTCGTCGGCGCGGGCACCGTCGCGGCCGACGACCCCGAACTCCGCTGCCGCCTGCCCGGCGCGGGCGACGCCTGGCGGGTGGTGATCGACGGTGCCGGCCGGCTGCCGGCCGACCGCCGCCTCTTCACCGATGCCCATGCCGCCACGACAATCATGGCCACCACGCCGGCCGGCGCCCGCCGCCTGCGCCAGACACTGCCGGCCGGCACGGCGGCGACCCTCTGGACCTTCCGCGCGCGCCGCGACGGCACGCTGAACCTGGCCGATGTGCTGCGCCGCCTGAGCGACGAGCACGGCGTCATGCACGTCGTCTGCGAAGGCGGCGGACGCCTGGCGGGCCGCCTGGCCGCCGCCGGACTCGTGGATACCTTCGCCTTCGTGTACGCACCGTGCTTGCTGGGCGACGCCGCCGCCGTGCCTGCGGTCGACGGCCCCCGCTGGCTGCTCGGGCAGGCGCCGCGCGGACAGTTCACCGAGGTGCGCCGCCTGGGCGGGGATCTGCTGGTCCTCGCGCAGGAACTGCAGCCGGACGCGGCCCGCCCGCCGCGCCTGACTGAAACAAGAAACGGCCGTCATCCGTGATCGGCGAACGGGAATCGGCAGGAAGGGAGACGACATGCCGCGCAAAGTATTGGTTTTCGGAGCGACGGGCGAGATCGGCGGGCGCATCGCCCGCCTCTGCGCCGACGCGGGGCACCACGTCACCGGGGTCAGCCGCGGCGTCAACACGCGCCCGGTGGTCGACCTGACGGGGATCGAGATGCTGCACGGCAGCAAGCTCGACCCCGTCTTTCTCCAGCAGGTTTGCGCGCCGTGCAAGCCCGATGTCGTCATCGACTCCGTCCCCTCGATCGAGGCGGGCGATCTGTTGTGGCGGCATCTCCGCGGCGCGGGCAACTTTTTCTTCTGCAGCTCGACCGGCCGCTACGTGCCGCTGCAAGTCCTGCCGGCCGACGAGTCGCACCCCTGGCGCGAGCCGACCCCCGTCAACTTCCAGCGCCAGTGCGCGATGGACAGCCACTTCCTCGACCGGTGGGAACGCGAGCAGTTCCCGGTGACGCTCTTCTGCCCGACGAACATCATCGGCGAGCACCGCGTCCCGCTCGACCTGTGGGGCGGACGCGACATCGGCTTCTTCAAGCGTCTCAAAACCCACCAGCCGGTTCCGCTCGTCCCCTGCGGGCACGTGCTGGTCCAGTCCGGCTACAACTGGGATTTGGCCAGCGCCTTTGCCCGTGCGGTCGACCATCCCGACGCCGTCCGCGGCGAGACCTTCATCATCTCCTGCAAGCGGGCGATCACCCTCGACCGCTACCTGGAGACGGCTCGGGCCTTTCTCAACAGCCGTTCGGAAATCGTGCCCGTCACGCCCGACAAGCTGATCGAGACGATCCCGACGGTCCGGATGCGCCACGGCCTCGAGTTCCTGCTCGAGCACATGTGCTTCGACATCGGCAAGGCCGAGCGCGTGCTGGGCTACGCCCCCACCCACACGACCGAGCAGGGACTGATCAAGGCCCTCGCCTGGTGCGTGGAGACGGGGCTCCTCTAGCTACGCCCCCGCCGCGCGCGCCGGGCGAACTCGACCGCGAACTCGCGGTAGGCCTGCGCGCCCCGCGACGACGGATCGTAGTCGGTGATCGGCTTGCCGAAACTCGGCGCCTCGCTGAGGCGGATGTTGCGGGGAATGACGGTTTCATAGACGAGGGGGCCGAAATGACTGCGGACCTCGGCCAGCACATCCTGCGACAGCCGCGTGCGGCCGTCGAACATCGTCATCAGAATGCCTTCGAGCGTCAGACCGGGATTGACCCCGTTCTCGCGCAGGCGGCGGATCAGGTCGGTGATCACGCTCAACCCCTCCATGGCATAGTACTCCGACTGCATGGTCACCACGATGCCGTCGGCCGCCGCCAGCGAGGAGGTCATCAGGATGCCGAGCGAGGGGGGACAGTCCATCAGGATGAAGTCGAAGACCTGCGCCTCGAGCACCCGTTCCAGCGCCTTGCGGACGCTGCGAAGATGATCGTCCTGCCGCGCGATCTCGATTTCCGCCCCGGCCAGGTCGATCTCCGAGGGGATGATGTTGAGATTCTCGTAGGGCGTGGGCTGAATGATGTCCGCGACGTCCGAGGCGCCCGTCAGCACCGGATAGAGGCTGCAACCCCGCTTCGGCCGCAACCCGAGCCCGCTGGTGGCGTTGGCCTGCGGATCGAGGTCGATCACCAGCACCGTCTGTTTCCGCTCGGCCAGCGACGCCGCCAGGTTGACCACGGTCGTCGTCTTGCCCACGCCTCCCTTCTGGTTGGCGATGGCGATCACGCGGGTGCGGGGGCGGACGGACGCGGGTGTCGGGGTATCCATGCGGCAGGTGTCCTGTCTAGTCTTTATCGGCGCGTCCGAGGAATTCCCCGGTGCGGGTGTCGACGCGGATCGCCTCGCCCGGGGTGATGTATTCGGGCACAAGCACCACGAGGCCCGTCTCCGTGGTGGCCGGCTTGGCACGGCTGGTCGCCGTCTGCCCCTTCATGGTCGGTTCGCACGCCGCGACCGTCAGCACGACGTTGACCGGCAGTTCGATGGCGGCGGGACGTCCGTCGACCACCAGGCACTTGATCCCCTCGAGGTCCTCGGCCAGGTAGTTCGCCTGCTCGCCCAGATCGTCGGCGCTCAGCGTGAACTGGGAGAAATCCTCGGCATCCATGAACGTATAGGTGTCGCCGTGCTCCTTGTAGAGGAACTGGACATCGCGACGCTCGACGACGACCTCGTCGAATTTCTCGTCCCCTTTGCAGGTCTCGTCGACCTTGGCGTGCGTCAGCAGGTTGCGGAACCGGAAGCGGAAGAGCGTGGCCGCGCCGCGGGCGCTCGGCGTCGTCACGCGCAGCGTCTCGACGACATGCGGCGCCCCGTTGAGGCTGACGATGCTGTTGCGGCTCAAGTCACAGGCTTTGATCATACGCGTACACTCGGACGGGTTGAATAAGAAGGGAGTTTAGCAAAACCAACCGCCCGGTGCCAGTACCGGTGCGCGACAATGAATAGCCCGGGTGCGATTCAACTTGGTTGAATCGCACCGAATTCAGAATTCAGAATTCAGTATCCAGAATATTGCACGACAACAACTTAAGTGTCTTGTCGCCCATCCAGGATGTGGTCTCGATTGTGCGGACAC
>JAAYZJ010000162.1 GCA_012514915.1 Lentisphaerota bacterium
CGTGGGCCTCGACCGAGACGGACACCCGGTCGCCGGCGAACAGCTGGATTTCGGACGTGCGGTCCTCGCCGTCGTATTCCTCCATCGCCTTGAACCCGTCGATCGTCGTGGTCCGCTTGAACCCGTCCTCGGTCTCCTCGTCGATCTCCATGGCCAGGGCCATCTTGGCGATCGCCTGGATGCCCCCGATGTCGGAATACTGGACGGTGAAACCGGCATCGCCCTCGAGCGCCTCGAACTCGGCCTTGGCCACCACCACATTGAACCCCATCATGGCGTTGCTTTCGGTGCTGGCCTTGACCCGCTTAAAGCCCGGAAACGCATCTTTCCCGGGCAGCAGCGCCCGCAGCGCCTTGGCGTCGACGGCCCCCGCCGCCGCATTCTGGTTGGCGGCCTGACCCAGGGCGGCCATCGCCTGCGCCATGGCGGCGGCGGCTTCGGCCGGGATCTGCTGCGCCTGCGAAACGGCAGCCGCCGCGCAGGCGATCGCGATCAGAAAAAGCTTGTTGCTCATGATGACTCACTCCAGGTTCAGCGTGGGTTGCGCGGAACATCCGCATGCCGGATAGTGTAGCGGTTCGCTCTCCGCAGGAAAAGCAAGAACGAGCGAGGAGCGTAATCGAATTTTTCGAATTTTTTCGCTCCTTTAGCGGACCGGTTTTCGATACGCTACTTGATTGTCGCCTCCCGCGCCGATCGACCAACCATCATGCCCTCCGAAACCACCACCCCCCCGGCCGTTTCCACGCCACCCTGGCAGGCGCAGGCGGTCTGGGTAGCCACAGCTCCCGACGGTGAACTGCGCGTGGCTGTCTTCCCTCCCCGGGTCCCGGCGACGACCCGGCTGATTCTCTGCAACGATCCGCTGCCGTTTCTCGAGTTGCTGGAGGGCAGCACCGAGGCCGCCCAGTGGTTGGTCATCGACCTGGCCACGCTGTTCCGTCTGCTGCATCCCGAATCGGCGGCCGCGGGGCTGGCGGAGATGCTCGCGCGGATCGAAGGCGACATGCCCCCCGAGCAGCGCCTGTGGCGCCTCTGGCTGCGGTGCGAGTCCAGGCTGTGCGCGTTCCCCCTCTGGGCGCTGGACGAAGTCGCCGCCATCTGCCAGGCGCTGGACGACAACGAGCTTGCCGCGCTGTTCCGCCTCGCGGCCCGGCAGGCGGAAACGCGGCGCGACGCCCTCCGCAACTGGACCGACACCTTCCCGGCGACGGTCCGCCGCGTCGAGCGCGCCGCGCCTCCCGATCTCGCCGACTGCAGCGCGGTCGACGCCGCGGCGGCCGTGGCCCTGCTGGATCAGGATGGCGCGTTGGCCCGCTGTGTCGCCGGCTACGAACCCCGCCCCGGGCAACTGATGATGGTGCGCGCCGTCGTGGAGGCGATCAATGCCGGCCGCCATCTGCTGGTCGAGGCGGGGACGGGGATCGGCAAGAGCCTCGGCTATCTGCTGCCGGCCGCCATCTGGTCACAGTTGAACGACGTTCCGGTGGTGATCAGCACGAACACGCGCAACCTGCAGACGCAGCTTGTCGAAAAGGACTTGCCCTCCGTGCAGCGCATGCTCGCCGAGCGGTCGGCGGCGACGGCTTGTGGCGAGCCGCCGCGGCCGCTGCGCACCGCCCTGATCAAGGGCCGCGGCAACTACCTCTGCCTGCGGCGCCTGGCGCACCAGATGGAGCAGGCGCCCGGCGAACTGCCGCGCCGCGAACGGCGCCAGCTCGCCGCCGTCCTGTGCTGGGCGGTCCACACGCCCGATGGCGATCTCGACACCCTCGCCGCCGGCGCGACCATGGAGCAGGGCATCGCCGCGCAGCTCAATGCCCATGCCGACGACTGCGCCGGGCACGCTTGCCGCTTCTACCGCCGCTGCTTTGTGCAGAAGGCCCGCGAACGGGCGCAACGCGCCGACCTGGTCATCGCCAACCATTCCCTGGTTTTCACCGAACTCGGTGCCACGACGCCCATCGCCCTCCCGCGCCACGCGCAAATCATCTTCGACGAGGCGCACAACCTCGAAGAGGCCGCCACGCGCCATTTCTCGACCGAGCTCTCCCCCGCCCGGCTCGCCACGCTGGCGCGGCGGCTGGCCTCGGGACGCGGCCGTCGCCGCCGCGGCCTGCTGGAACGCCTGCGGCGCCGCTTCGAGGGCGGCACCCTGCGGCAGAGTGCCGCCGTGTTCGAGGCGCTCATGCAGGAACTCGACGCGGCCGGCGCGGACGTCGAGGCCTTGCGCCGCGACGGCAGCCTGCTTTTTCGCCGCCTTTATGACCTGCTGCCCGCCGGCGGCACGCCGGTCCGCTTCGCTTTTCCCGCCGCCACCGGCGGGCCGCCCGCCCCGCCGCCGGCGCCCGATGACCGCTGGCGGGCCATCCGCGAGGCGCAGGCCTCGCTGGAGGCCACCCTGCTCCGGCTCATCGCCGGGTTCAAGCGGATGATCGATCGACTTGCCGAGGCCGCGGCCGACGAGCTCAACCTCCTCGCCGAGGAGACCGCCGACCTGACGGGCGGCATCCAGGCGCTGACAAGCCTGCACACCGATCTGGCCGATGTCCTGGCCGCGGCGGATCCCGCGTCGGTCTTCTGGGTCCAGCGCGCGACGGGGCCCGAACCCCTGGCCGAAGCGTGGGCGGCGCCGCTCAAGGTCGGACCGCTCCTGGCCAAGCACCTCTACGAGGCCAAGTCCAGCGTGGTGTTCTGCTCCGCCACCCTGAGCGTCGGAGGCCGGTTCACCTACATCGGCGAACGTCTCGGGCTCGACGCCATCGCCCCCGGGAGGCTGGCCACTTGCCTGGCCCCCAGCCCCTTCGACTACGCCCGCCAATGCACCCTGCTTGCCCCGGCCTACCTGCCCGATCCCACGGCGGCGGACCGCTCCTACATCACCGAGCTCACCATCCTGATCTGCCAGGTGGCGGCCGGACTCGGCGGCCGCACGCTCTGTCTGTTCACGAGCTACGACATGCTCCGCCAGTGCGCCCGCCTGGCCGAACCCGCCCTGCAGGCCGAGGGCATCACGCTGCTCGTCCACGGCGAAAGCGGCTCGCGCGACCTGCTGCTCCGCACCTTCCGCCAGGACAGTCGCTGCGTCCTGTTCGGCACCCATTCCTTCTGGGAGGGGGTCGACGTCGTCGGCGACGCGCTCTCGTGCGTCATCCTGGCCCGGCTCCCCTTTGCCTCGCCCGGCGATCCGGTCTTCAGCGCCCGTTGCGAACAGCTCGACCGGGATGGCCAGCCCTCATTCCGCGCGCTGTCGCTCCCCGCCGCCGTGCTGCGGCTGCGCCAGGGGTTCGGCCGCCTGATCCGCCATCGCGGCGACCGGGGGCTGGTCATCGTCGCCGACACCCGCATGCTGACCAAACCCTACGGCGCGACCTTCCGGCGCAACCTGCCCTGCGCCGTGCAGGTCTGTGAATCCGCGGCGGGATTGCTCGACCACCTGGCATCCTATGCCAGCCCCAGCCCAAGTCCCCCCGCCCCGACCGCATGAGGCACTTGCAGCACCGAGGCGGACGACACGGAGGTCGTCCCTCCATCCCTGATGACCACCGTTTTCGGCGAAGCTGGAGGGTCGGGCTCTGTCCCGACCGGTATCCTTGGGTAGCGCTCGTCGTTCAGGGTTCAGCGTTCTTTTCGCTTCCCGCCTAGCCGTAGTGGGGAGCCTCGCTAGCCACATGCCAATTGCGCGTTGGGGGCGCATGCAGGAGAACCAGGAAGCCGGAACGCTGAAGCCGCGATTCTGCCCGCCGTTCGATGCGCAGTCATCGCACACCGCTGTCGCGAACCGATTGCCCAGGCCGCCTCACTCCCGATCGGCATCCCCGTGTTGCCGCGCCAGGCTGAAGGGGGTAAACGCCTGCCCGTCGCCCGCGAAAAATTTGTTGAAGAACTCGTAGTACTCCAGGCGCAGCGCCTGCACCCCCGCGATGATCCCCTCCAGCACGATGGCCACCAGATTGCCGCCGATGACCACCAGCAAACTCAGGAATCCACCGCCGGAAGAAACCTTGGCCACTTCACGCGCCAGGACGAACGTGGCGATCAGCACGGCGGCATGGCTCATGGCATAGGCGGCCAGACGGACGAAGCTGATCGTGTTGGCCATGTAGCTCAAGGCCGCCTCGAACGCCTCGACGATCGACTCCATCAAGGCCGTCAGCGTGCCGCCCGTCGCCGCGGGTGCCCCCTGCCCGGCCCGCCGCGACCGCGCATGCAGCAACGGCCCCCGTATCGACCAGCCCAGCAGCGGCACGCCGATCACCAGCAGAATCGTCAAGCCGACCAGGCCCCGCTCACGCAAGGCGGTGAACTTCAGCAGCAGCCCGAGGATGCCCCAGTAGAAAATGGCGCCCGCCACGCCGTAGCTGTCCAGAAAGCCGCCGATCCAGTCGCCCTTGCGGAACCGGTTGACGATGTTGAGGATCAGCCCCGTGCTGATCACCCCCACGCCCAGCCCCACGGCAATCAGCATCAGCTCGATCGGATTGCCCTCGAGCGGATCGTGCCACAGGGCATAACGGTGAAAGCGGGCCAGGCCAAAGAAGCTGCCATACACGAAGCCGAACCCCGCGCTCGAGAGCCCCACCATCACGAGCAGCGTGCCCACGTCCTTGACCTTCCGGCTGGCGCCGCGCGCCAGGGCGACCAGGCCAGCGAGCGCCAGCACCGCCCCGTGTCCGACGTCGCCGAACATCAAGCCGAACATCAGCATGTACGTGATCGCCACGAAGAGCGTCGGCTCGATGTCGCGGTAGCCCGGCAGCCCGTAGCCGGCGACCAGCATTTCAAAGGGGCGCAGCAGGCGGGAGTGGCGCAGGAGAATGGGCACCTGGCCGGCGGGGAGCCGCTCGGCGGGAATCACTTCCACCGCGCATCGTCCCCGGGTCAGCTCCTGGATGCGCCGGTCCACGGCTTCGCTTTCTACAGCCGGCACCCATCCGGTAATCAGCACGGTCTGCCGGGTGCGGGGCAGGCTCGACTCGGCCTCGAGCAGTTGCCGCTCCATCACCAGCCGGCGCTCCATGGCCGCCAGGCCGGGCCCCGCCGAGACCGCCAGGCCGAGCCGCGCCAGCTCGGCTTCGCGTATCGCCTGTTCCAGCCGGTCGCGCTCCCGCTCGCTCTCCGCCAGCAGGGTCGCCAGCGGTGAATCGACCGTCGCTGGAACTGCCTCGCGCTGAAACCCAGCCTGCTGCAGCGCCGTCTCGAGGGCGAAGCGGCCGGCTCGGCTGGTCACGGACACCAAGGCCCGGCGGGTCGCGCTGCGCGGCAGCGGCAGCAGGACGACGTTGGCGCCGACGGCCTCGCGCAGACGTTCGAGCTGCGCCTCGGGCAGACTGCCGACTGCAAAATGGAGAAACGAATACTCGTCGAGCGACTCGAAAGGCAAGTTAACGTCGCGAAACGACTGCAACTGCTCGACCACCGCGCCGAGCTGTGTTCGCGAGGTCTCGAGTGTCCGCAGTCGCTCGTTGAGGGCCGCCAGCGCGGCCTCCTGCCTGCCCAGTTCCGCCTCGATCGCCTCCAGGTTCTCCGCCTCGTCCACCGGCGAGCCGTCCGCGTCGACCGGCAAGCCGCCGGGCTGCGCTCCCGCCAGTTCGCCGCGCAGCGCGGCGAGGCGGTGCAGCAACTGGTCGCAGCGCTCCACGGCCTCGCTGCAATCCAGCGGCGGCAGCGGCGCCGAATCGGGACCGGCCGCCTCGTGCATGAGGTGCATGGCCCCCAGGCGGCCCAGCCCCTGCAAGACGGTGCGGCGGTCGCGGTCGAGTACGACCATGCGAATCTGGCACATGGCCACGGCATTAAACATGATCCGAGTCCCCTGTTGGCCGCGGGATCAACCGCTCGCGAATCCGCAGGGGTTCCAAACCCAGGCGCAACCCCTCCGTGAGCGTGATCAAATTCACCAGTTCGATGCGGCGGATCGCGGCATAGCCGATCACCGCTCCCAACCGCATGTGCCTGCGGCGGAACACCGCATGGGCCCGCGCGAAGGCTCGGTTCCACAACCGAGCCTCGAACGCCTCGGGATCGACCGGCACGGGCGCTCCGGGAAACTGGCGTTGTCCCCCCACCTCCAGCGCGGCGGCGAGATCGGGAGCCGACAGCAGCGCATCGAACGATGACGCGTCCCACCGCCCGCCGGGCACGTGCCATGCGCGCAACTCCCCGGCCGGCAGATGGTAATGATGCCGCCCGCGCAGCACCAGCATCAGGTTGTGGACATCGAGCTCGAGCGCGGCGAGGGTGGCCGCCTCCCCGCGCTCCGGCTCGCCAAGCCCGTCCGTCAGCACGCGCAACTGCCCGAGATAGGCGCAATCGAGCGCCAGCTCGAGCACCACCGGACGTGCTCGCTCGCGGTACGCCCCGGCGGCGGCCAGCAGTCCCTGCTGCAACGGCCCCGGCGGCGCGATGCCCGCAAGGCGATCCAGGGGAGAGGCGTCGCGGCTGGCCTCGAGCGACGCAATGGGCAGCGCCAAATCCGACGGCAGGTCGGCGAGCTGCGCCCGTAGCGTCGGCAGCGGCACGTCGTTCACCACGCCCCGGATCACGACCTTGAGCGTCTCCACCTGATACCGTACGCGCAGCCACAACACGAGTCGGCGGCCGGCGCCCGTCAGGTTCTGTCCCAGTTCGCCCAGCTCATCGATCATCATCCGCACCAAGCGCCGCTGGAGCTCGGCGCCGCGCTCGCACGGCTGGCCAGGGGTCAGGCGGCGCGCCAGCTCGGCCACCGTCCGGATCCGGCAGAGGTCATCCAGAACCCGACCTTCCGCCAGCCGGCTGCACCTCCCGTGAAGACGGGCAGCCAGATAGTCGAGGTCGCGAGTGACGCTGGGAGGCATGACCCCGCTCCGCGCCCTCAGGCCGTTCCCCTGACGAACTCGACAACCTGTTGCACCGCGCGCTGCCGGGTGGCCGCATCAAGGCGAACCCGATTCTTCAAGTCCTGGGCGAACGCCTCGATCTGCCGCCGACACTGCCGCCCTGCTTCCTCCAGCGCCTCGGCAACCAACCGGTCCTGTTCAGCCAGCACGGCGACCCGATCCTGTTCGCGCAGCCGCTGCGCCTCCGTCCGCGCCTTTTGCAGCAGCGCCTCGGCCTCGCGCTCGGCGTCGGCGACGATCGCCCGGGCCTCCGCCTCGGCCTGAATGACTTTCTCAATGACGTCACGCATGGTGGGGCCGCTTACGCTACTCGGCCGCGGCGATCGTGTCCAGCAAGGCCTGGGGCGTGGTGGCCCGGAGCAAGGTCCGGGGGAAGTCGGGCAGCTTGAGCAGCCGGACGACCTCGGCCAGCGCCTGAACATGGCGCCCGGGTTGATCGACGCTGGCGAGAATCAAAATCACGACATGCACCGGCTGCCCATCGACGGCATCGAACTCGATGCCCGCCTCCGAGGTCCCGACGGCCACGCACAACCCCGGGATCGAGGAATCCTTGCCGTGCGGCACGGCGCACCCGCGCCCGATTCCCGTGCTGCCTTGCTCCTCGCGCCGTCGAATCGCCCCCAGGGCCGCGGCGCGGTCGGCTACGCAGCCGCCCCGCACCAGCAGGTCGACGAGCTCTTCAAAGCATTCTTCCTTGTCAACGCTCTCGAGCCCGGGCTTCACCACAGACTCGCTCAGCACGTCGCGCAATCGCATCGCGATCTCCATCCTGAAGAAAGCCCGCGCCTCAGCGTCCAGGCATTCGTGGTTGTAAAAACGAGAATTTTACTACAAGCCACCGAATACTGCAAACCGTGCGCACGCGGCGCGACGAGGGGGCAGGCCCGTTGACACTGGCAGTACGTTAAGAAGGGTTTACGGCTTCCGGTACCACTTGCCGGCGCCGTCCTGCAGCCAGACGCCGGCCTTGACCCGCCGGGCGATGGCTTCGGCCCGCTGGGCGCCCACCTGCTGCACCGGAGCCTGCGTCCGGGCGGCAATCGCCTCGTAGACCTGCCGCCGCTCGGCATTCTCGTCCTTCAGGAGCTTCTGTTCGGCGTCCGTCAGCGCGCCGCGGGCCGCCAGGTAGCCCTGGTTGTTCTCCCCCGCCTTCGCCTGCGCCAGCAGGGCGATCAGCGCGGGTCGCCGGGCTTTCATCCGTGCCTTGACCTGCTCGAGATCATCGCCCCGCGCCAGCGTGACTCCCAGGATCACCAGCGCCGCCATCACCGCCTGTGTTATCCGCTTCATTGCGTTGCTCCCGTACCATTGGCCGCGTCAATGTCGTCGAAAAACTGATCCAGTTCACGGTCAACCTTGAGGTTGATGTCCATCGTGATGTGGATCGGCTTGACCTCGTGCTCGGTCTTGACCGAGAGGCAGCCGCTCCCCATCGCGCCCAGAAGCAGCGCCAGGCAACCGTAGTGTATCGTCTGCATGTGCCTCTCCTCTACCCTTGCGTTGGCGGGCGCCGGAACCGCCGGCGACGTTCGCCTTTATGACGGTTCACGGCGCCGTCCTATTCACCTGGAGTCCAAGGTTCAACAGGGCCTCCAGCGGCCCGTTGACACGGATGTCCAGATCCACCGGCGGCAGCTCGCGGTTGCCGGCCGCCTGGCCCGCCAGCTTCAGCACCAGCTTGCCCTCGCGCGCCGCCGTCGTGCTCAAGTCGACGCGCAGGACATCATAGTCCAGATCGGCCAGCGCGTCCGCAAGATTCTTGCGCATGGCCGACGAGAGGCCGGCCCGCTCGAGGTAGCTCTGCAGGAAGCTTGTGTTGCGCAGCCTGAGGTTGCCCCGCTCGCCGGGCAGGGCATAGAGGAATCCCTCCGAGAGCTGAATGCGCCCCTGGCGGATGCGCAACGGCAGCCGTCCGTAGAGGTGCCCCGTGGCCGTTCCGTCGAGCGGCTTAATCAGCCGGATCAGCTCGCCGGCGTCCATGCGGTCGATGTAGAGCACGAGATCGATGTCAGGACGCGCCAGATCCACGCGCACCGCATAGACTCGCGCCTGGCCGCCGCACCAGGCGAGCTCGGCTTGCTCGACCAGGAGCTCGCGATCCCCGACCCGCCAGCGGATCGAGCCGCCGTGAACGACGAGACCGGCCAGCACGGCGTTGGTGAAGGTGGTCGCCAGCGGCGCGATCTGGATCCGCGGCCCGACGCCGTCGACATGCAGGGCGGTACGCAGGCCCTCAATGGAGCCGGGCACCGCGCCGCCCACCGACACGTGGCCAGCCTCCAGGCCCACCGCGCCTTGCCAGACTGGCTCGCGGCCCGGATCCAGGATCACGCGGCCGTCGAGCGACACGAGGCCCGAAAAGGCCAGCGTCTCGCGGACCGAGGCTGGCAGGTCGAGTCGTTCGAGGCCGGCGGCGACGAGCGGATCGCGCGCCGTCAGTTCCACGGGAGCGCACCGCAGGCCGGCCTCGACGGCGCCTGCGCGCGACACGGCTGCACGGGCCTCCAGTTGCAGCGCGGAGCCGGTGGCGCCGAACACGAAAGTCTCGTCGAGCAGATACCCGGATCGCGTGGCGCCGCGCGGCAGGACCACCGGCGGCGCAACGTCGACCCCGAGCAGGCGCGTGACCCGCCAGTCGATCGCCGGCGCGCCCAAGACGCTCATTGTGCCCTCCGGCACGGCGGCACCGGCGTGCATCTGGAACGGCACCCGCACCGTGACGTTGCTGGCGTGCGCCAGGGCATGCGTGACACAGGCATTGGAGACCACGCCCGCCCCGGAGACCCGCCAGGTCCCCGTCTCCGGCTCGCGGCGCGCCTCGGCCTGCAGGCCGAGCTCCGCCACCCGCCAGGCAACGGCCGCGTCGCCCTCGCCCACCGCGCCCGCCAGCGGGGGAACCTGTACCGCGAGCCTGAAGCGGTTGGTCGCGGCGGCGAGAGAGAGGTCGATTCGTTGCTCCAGCCCATCCGCCAGCGTCGCGAGGGCGGGCAGCATGAGGTGTCCGCAGAGCCGCACCGCATCCGCGTCATCAGGCCCCGCCGCCGGGTCGCGTTCGATCCGGAATTGCGCCTGCTCGAGCCCTGCCGCCACCGCGGCAGGCAGCCCGTGCAGCCCCGCCAACCGCCCTTCGATCGAGACCTTCGTGAGGTCGCCCCACGGATGGGGCCCGGGCTGCCAGTTGACGGCTGCCACCAGGCTTGCCAGCGAGAGCGACTGATTCCCCGCCTCGAGGTGCAGCGGCCCCCGGGTCAGGGCCAGCACCGTCACGCTTTCCGGCACGGCGTTGGTGAACCCGGCCCGGACCGAAAGCTGGCACACCCCATCCAGCGGGGGTTGCGGCGCGTGCGGCACGAAGCGCGCCAGGGCTTCCCGGACGACGGTGAGCGGCATCTGGGGAAGTGTCGCCGTCAGCTCGCCCCCGCGTGCCGCGAAACGCACCTCCCCCGTGCCCCAGAACGGAATCTCCAGCACGGAACCACGTACCATCAGTTGATAGGTGTCATTGCCGGCATGCCGGAGGCGCAGGGTTCCGGCAATCTCATCCGGCCAGCCATGATCGTCGCGCTCCGGCACCACTTGCACGCGGACGTCGGTCACAGCGGCCTGGCCGAGTCGCCAGACCGTCGCGGCCGCCCCGCGCTTCGGGCGGCGGATCAGCCCCTCCAGCAATTCCGCCCCGACGAGCGTGACCCGGTTGGAGCCGACGATCAGCCGCGCCTGCAAGCCCTCGCAGACAACCGAATCGATGGTGCGCCGCAGCAGGCCGCAGGGCGTGAAGCGCACGGAGAGCCGATCAAGGCCCGGCGCCCCAACTTCGGAACCGAGCGCGACCCCGCCGATCTCGATGCGTGTGGCGGAAATGTGTCGGATCCGGAAAACGAGCCCGGGGATGGTGTTCACCGGGTCGAGACGGCGCACGATCCGCTCGGCAAGCCGTGGCCCCCAGCCGACGGGAAAGGTCGCGATCGCGGCGAGCACCACAAGCAACGTCAGCATGCGCGCGATTGTTCGCCGCCAGCCATGCCGCGTTGGAGGGGCGCGGGTCATTGGATCGAGACCCCATCCTGTTCAAGGATGGCGTCGTAGAAATTGCGGTTGCCGCCGAACAGCCGGGCGCACGCCTGGCTCGCGACCGTGCCGATCATCAGCGCCGGCACGATCTCGTAGCGGTGGGTCATCTCGAAGACGATCAGCAGCGCGGTCAGCGGCGCCCGGACGACCGCGCCGAAACAGGCGCTCATTCCGACGAGCGCCAGCAGCAGATCGGCATCGGACCCCAGGTGGAAGCCGAGCTGGCGCGACGCCCCCGCCACCACCAGGCCCGACATGGCGCCGAAAAAGAGCGTCGGCGCGAAGATCCCGCCGCATCCGCCCCAGGCGTAGATCAGCGTCGTGGCCGCCAGCTTGGCAACGAGCAGCATCAGCCCCGCCTGCCAGGCGAGCGAACCGTCGAGCGCGGCCGCCAGGTCGGCGTATCCCAGGCTGAAGACCCCCAGGCGGCGCGTCGCCAGGTAGACGCACAGACCCAGGCTCCAGACGGCCAGCCCGCCCATCAGCGGCCGCAGCCACAGCGGCAGCCGGGTCGTGCGTCGCACCTGATCGCGCAGAACCAGCGTCCGCCGCTGAAAAAGGATCCCCACCCAGGCGGCAAGGCCCGCGGCGACCGGGGTCAGCACGTAGCTGCGCCAGGTCACCGCGTCGACCGGAGGCACAATGAATGCCGGATGCCGCCCCACGAAGGCCCACGTGCAGAAGGCACCCATGACCGCGGCCAGGATGGCCCCCCCCAGATGCCGGCTGTTCAGGTCGTCGGCCAGTTCCTCGATGACGAACGTGATGGCGGCCAGCGGCGTGTTGAAGGCCGCCGCGAGTCCGGCGGCCGCGCCGATGGCGGCCGCCTCCATCCGCTGACGCTGCGGCACGCCAAGGCTGCCGGCCAGCGCGGAGGCCGCCGCGCCGCTGGCGTACACCGTCGGACCCTCGCGCCCCAGGCTGGCGCCGCCACCCAGGCTGATTACGCCCCCCAGCACCTTCACCCACGCCCCGCGCCAGGTGAGCCGGCCGAAGTCGAGCCGGTAGGCCTGTTTGAGCTGGGGAATCCCGCTACCCGCTGCGCTGGGCATGAATTTGCCCAGCAGCAACCCCACCAGCAGGGAGCTGATCGTGATGGCCGCCAGGCTCCCCACGGCGAACACCCAGTCCGGCCGCCGCGCCAGCGCGGGAAAAATCCACTCGTACACGGCGTGCGTCGCCAGCAAGAACACCACGGCCACCAGCGAGCCCGTCAGGGCAAACAGCAGGGTGAGGGCGACCCGGCGCGGCCAGCCCGTGACCTCCTGCAGGAAACGTGTGGCGATCGCGCTCACGAAAGTTTCAGGTGGATCGGCCGCCCGGTGTCCAGCGAGCCCGCCCCGTCGAGCCGCTCGCTCAGTTCCTCGGGCGTCCGGGCGTAGGCCGGGTCGATTTCGATGGGCACGGCCGGGAACCCCTCCCCGTCGCGGGCGACGTCCACCCCCGCGGCCGCCAGCCAGCGCGCCCACTTGGCCGCGAGGTCGCGCCGGCACGAGTCCGGCGAATCGGCGCCCGCGGCGTTCTTGACCGGCGAAAACTCCTCGCGGCGGTCGAACATCAGGTTCAGCACCTCGTTGGCATACGGCAGCACGTCGAAGATGAACTTCTCGAACTTGTAGCCATTGGGCGCAGCCGGCGTGGCGACCGTCCCGTCGTCCGCGCAGACCGGGATCTTCTTGTGCGCCACATGCAGGGGAAGCGCCACCTCGGCCATACGCGCCAGGAAATCGAACTGGAACAGATGGATCGCGACGCTGCCGTAGCGGAACACCAGTTCGCCATCCGCCCCGCGACGGTTCTTCTGCTCCTCCGTCAGCTCGGTGTATTCGACGATCTCGCTGCGGCCGCCGCGCTGCACGACAACGCCGAGACCCTCCTGCGGGTCGCGTTTGGCGCAGACCTTGATCGACAGGTCGACGCCGCGCAGCAGATGCAGGCCGACGAAGGCCGGATCGGCCACCTCGACCAGCGGGTTATCGACCTGGAAATAGAAGACCGTCCGGATCCCGCGTCGCCGCATGTCGTCGAGCCCGCCGCTGGCCCGCAGGGCCGAAAGGGTTCCCCCATGCCCGTCCGGGCTCATGAAGAGATGCCCTGGCGCGTCGAGGATCAGCCGGCCGTCGGCGTCCATCGCTGGCCACATTCCCTGCTTGAAGAAAAACACATCGGCGGGGTCCAGACCGAACCAGCCGTGCGCGGCGAAGCAGGCGCGGGTCGCCGCATCATTCGAGCCACTTGTCATGATGTAGAACGGCACCGGCCGGCCGCTCGAGCGGCTCAGTGCCAGGACTTTGCGCGCATGGAAATAAAAGAGCACGGCATCGCTGACGGGCCCGATGGGATAGGCACCCTTGGGACCCTCGAACCCCAGCCGCGACCCCTGCCCGCCCGCCACCAGCAGCACGGCGACCTCGCCCGCGCGCAAGGCTTGCTCACCGCGGGCGCGGGCGCGACGGTACAGATCGTCGTCCAGCCGCACGACCGGGGCCGGCAACGGTTCGGTCGGTGTCGGCGCCGTCCCACGTCCCTGATCCGTCAATTGCGCGCGCATCCGTCCGATGCCCGCCAAATCCAGCGCGGCGATCTGCTCCAGCAGGGCCGTCCGCGTCGCCGCGTCCAGCCGCTCCCAGTGGCGCAGGACATGCGCCTGGTTCTCGGCTTCCAACTGCTTCCGGGCTTGTTCAAGAGTCATGGTCGTCGATTGACTTTCTTTAAAGACCATCCGCAGATCATCATGCCCCGCGGCAGTCGTTCCACAAAGTTTTTTAGCTTGTTCCCGCGCGTTCCATCGGCTTCAATGGCACCAGTCGGCCAGAGTGGCGAAATGGCAAACGCAGCGGACTTAAAATCCGCGGATGGGTCACTCCATCGTGGGGGTTCGAGTCCCCCCTCTGGCACCAGCTTCCATGCTGATCGTTGGTTAATTATCACCCTTGAGGCCGATTTGCGCAAGGAGTAAGTGGACGTTTTGGGGGGACTGTATCTCATCTACACGGCGCGGTAGCGCGAAAGAGCTGCAAGTTTGAGGATCTTGCAGAACCCCCTGCGGAAACCGGTCGGGACAGAGCCCGACCCTCCAGATCCGTGGAAACCGCTGGTGATCAGGGCTGGAGGGACGACCTCCGTGTCGTCCGCCTGGGTTCTGCAAGCGCCACGAGATATGCATCGTAAGTGTTTCTCCGCGATGAGTGGCGCCGGCAAGCGTTTTGCCCCATGTGTAAGCGTTTTCCGTTGATGACACGGGACGAAGAGCACACGAGGGGTTGGTAAACGTTTTTCGTGACTATAGCTGCCCAGTAACTATATTTTTTGCCTCGTAACCATTGAACGAAAGCACAACGAAGGAGCCATCGGCGAGGCCAGCTGGGTACGCCGCTCTGGCAGAGCGATTCGGCCTGGATGTGATCACGAACTGGCATGTGTCCATGATCGCGTCAGTTAGCACTCACAGAATCAACTCGACCGCAGGGATTGTCGAGGAGATCTATCCTGCAAAGTACTGGCCGGGCGAAAACCGTGACCGAGAATCTCGACACCCTGATCCGCGACAACGCCGCCGGGCCGAAGAAGGCAACCGGCGATGCGAGCAGCGTCGAATAGCACCCGCTGAACGACCAGATCGGACGGTCTTGGGACTCATCTGCAGGATGGCGGCGGCTTCGCCCCAGGCCGTGGGCTCCCGCCCCTCGCGCAGGGAGGCGATCAGCAAAAAAGGAAGCCGCCCTTAGCGGGCGGCTTCCTGGACGACTCCCATTGACGTCCA
>JAAYZJ010000163.1 GCA_012514915.1 Lentisphaerota bacterium
GGTGCGCCCAATATCCACGCGTCGGAGTTCCGCCTTCAGGCGGAAGTGAGGCAGGGGCTTTAGCCCCGTCGTCAGCGAAGAACCAAGCCTTTCACGTTTTGCCCACATCTCGATGCGCCCTCATCGCGCCCCCTGTCGCCAACCGATTACAGCTGCGGTTGTATTCGGTTGAGCGATGAGCGATGGGATGAACGATGGGTGTACAGGCGCGTTGTGGCCTCGGTTTGTGGCCTTCGGCCGGGGCGCGGCCCAGGCCTGGACACAGCCGTTCTTCCGGGAAAAGCCGATGGATGAATGGCGGACGTCGCCGTTCGTCGCCGATTGGCAGGCCTCGCGCCTGCTGTCCGTGGCGCTTCCGGAGATCCGCCCCGGCCGGCTTCCCGGCGCCGACATGGGCTGGAGCCCGGTCCGGGCCTCGGTGATGCCGGAAGGATTCATCAATGTCGCCAGGCTGCACGGACGCGAGGGCGGCGTCTGCCTGCTGAAAGCGCGGGTCGAGGTTGACCGGGCCGGCGAGTGGATCGCCAGCCTCGGCCACGACGGCGGCGCCAGCCTGTTTGTCGACGGCAAGCGTGTCATTCATCGGCCGGCACGGGTCAATCCCGCGTATCCCGACCGATCGCGCGCCCGCGTCAGGCTCGCGCGCGGCAAGCACGATCTCCTGGTCGCGCTCGATACGGACAACGGCCAGGGGCAGGGCATCTTTCTCCGCTTCCTGGTGCCGCCGGGCATCACGCGCGACCAGCGGCCCGCCTTCCCGCGGCCTACCGCACCATGAACAGGGTGCCCGTCGGCGGCGGCAGGTAGAGGTAGCGCACCGTGCCGGCTTCGCCGGGGGTGAAACCGGACGCTCCCGCGACGGTCACCAGACCGTCGAAATCGAGATTGGACGGCCTGGTGTCGGTGACGATGGCGTCCTTTGCGCGCCGCTCGAGATCGGCGACGCGTCCATAGGCCAGCAGGATGCGCCCGCCCGCGCCGCCGCCGCCGCCGGTGGTCGTGGAGGTGGGGGTTCCTTTGCCGCCGTCGGCGCCGATCGCGCCGCGTCCGGCGATCGCGGGGGCCACCAGCCAGACGCTGCCGCCGCTGCCGCCGCCGGCGCGGGAAGTCGTACTGGGCGCCGTGCCCGGATTGGCATCGCCTCCATGCGCTGTCAGCGAGCCTTCGACCACTGCGCGGCCGCCGGCCGCGAGGATCAGCGCGCCACCGCCGCTGCCGCCGTATTGCGGCGTGCTGCCATCGCCCGCGCCGCCGCTGCCGAGCAGACCCGGTGCGAGCGGATCGCCATAGACCGGGCGAACCGTGCCGGCTGCGCCCGTTCCGCCGAGTCCGCCGTGACTGGCGCCCGCGCCGCCGTTGTTTCCGACGGTGCCCGCGCCCGGCCCCGACGTGTGACGGTAGCCCAGACTATTGGCCGACAGCGTCGCATTGCTGGCCACGAACAGATCCTCGATCAGCAAGAGCCGCGAGGCGAGTTCATTGGTGTAATTCAAATCGGCCGTGCCCGGAACCGATTGAATTTCGAAGGTCGATCCGTTGGTGACCGTCAGCGAGCGGAAGACCCAGTTGGTCCCCGGCGGGAGGGCGATGTCGTGCTCGATCACCAAATCCTTGTCGGCATCGGGACGGAACATGTAGGTGCCATGATGCCCCGGATGGACACCGGAGGGATGCCCCTTGGCACGGATGATGCCGCCAAACAGGTTGGAAGGTGTATCGAGGGCAATCCGGCCGCCGCCGCCGCCGGAGCCGCGTACGATGGCCGCATCAGCGATTCCTTTGCCGCCGTCGGCGGCAATCAAACCGCCGCCCGTGATCTCGGCGGCCTTCAGCCAGATGCTGCCGCCACTGCCGCCGCCGCTGCGGTAGTTGCCCCAGCCCCCATGGGCCGTGATGTTGCCCTCGACGGTGATTCGCCCCCCTGCGTCCAGGAGCACGGCGCCGCCACCGAACCCACCTTGCTGGTCGCTTTGGGGGTTTCCACCGCCGCTGCCGAGCCGGTCCGGCTGGTCGGCCCGACCGTAGGTGTCGCCGCCTCTGGATGTGTTGGGAAGCCCGCCGCGGCCGCCGTACCCGCCGCCGCCACCGTCGCCATAGCTTCCGCGTCCCCCGCGCCCTTCGCCCTGGTTCTCAGGATATCCGAGGCCGTCGGCCGCCACGGTAGCCCCGGCGGTGATCGTGACGTCGTTCACAACCCGGATCCGCGAGGCGATCTCGTTTGTGTAGAGCGCTGCCGCGGTTCCCACGTGCGACTGGATCTCCACACGCGCGCCGTTGGTGACGGTCAGCGAGCGGAAGCACCAGTTGGTGCCGGGCGGAAAGGCGATATCGTTGGAGACGACCAGATCCATGTCCGGGGCGTTGGTGGGAAAGTTGAAGGTGCCGTGCCGCGCCGGGCACGCGTCGGCCAATCCCGTCGCGCCGCGCGCGCGCAGGACACCAGTGAAAGTGTTGCCGGTTGTCGCGAAGGCGATCCGTCCGCCCGCGCCGCCGCCGCCGCGGTCGGCCGGCACGCCGCCGTCGGCCGTGA
>JAAYZJ010000164.1 GCA_012514915.1 Lentisphaerota bacterium
CCGCGGCTTGAGCACGGCGACGCCGACCACGAGACTGATCCCGATGACCACCGTGAAGACGGTGTTTAAAACCCACTTTCCGACGCTTGGAGGCATAAGACAACCCCGACACGCGGGATGCCGTGCCGACATCCCGTCAAACAGTGAACAGTATAGCGCCCCTTGCGCCGGCTGACAATTGAAAACGGGCTGACATTGAAAACGGGCTGACTCGAACTTCGTCCTTCATGGATCAGTGGCCGAGCCTTGCAGGAAGACCGTGATTCGCGTGGAACTGGCGGGCGTGGCGCGCGTGGCATGGATCATTCCAGCCCGGCTACCCTGGGCAAACAAGGCCTGCCCGCCGGCACGGACGATTTCGCGCCAGCCATGGACGCCCAGGGTCTCGGCGGCTGCGTCCAGCGCATCCTCCGGTGTGCCGGGCGTCTCGGAGAGGGTCAACAGCGAGCGGGTCCGGTCGAGGGCGATCCAGCCACGGAGGGTGGCCCCGGGGCAGGGGTTGAAGCCCGGGGGATCGGGGATCGTGCCGGGGCTCGCCGCCCGCCGCGGCGCGCGGGGCTCGATCAGCCACGCGGTGCTGTCGCCCGGGCGTGTCCCCGGCAGTACCAGCAGATGCCGGTGATGGTTGCCCTCGACCCAGGTGAGCCAGGCGGGCCCCCCGCCGGTGGCCGGCGGCAACTGGCGCAGCCGGCGCACCTCGTCCACCACGTCCCGCGCCGGCGCGTCGAAACCCAAGATCTGGAGTTCGATGGGGTCGCCGTTCATCCGGGCCGTCGTCCGGTAGAGCGGCAGACCTCCCAGCACCTCGAGTTGGCGGCTCATCGACCCGCCGAGGCGGATGAAGAAGGCGGCGTCGATGGGCAGGCTGCCGACAAGCAGCATCAGACCCCCGATGCAAATGGTTCGCGCTCCGAGCCGCATCAAAAACCCTCCAGTTGAAGGGTGGGGAACCAGAGGTCCGCTCCCACGGTGACGGTGTCGCGCCCCAGCAGCCAATCCCGCATGGCCGGCATCAGCGGAAGGGTGTCGCGCTGTTCCGCATGGATCAAGCCGAGGGTTCCCAGAGGGAGCGAACTGTCGTGCAGGCGAGGGAAGGCTGTGTTGCGCGCGTCATCAAGCACGCGCCAGTCATCGGGGTGGCGGACCGAGCGGTTGACGACACCGGCCTGCAGCGTGCCGCCCGCGAGCCCGAGACGGCTCTCGTCGTCGGCCGTGTGGCGCGTCGCATCGGCTCCCGCCGACCAGTCCAGAATGTAGTCGGGACGCGTGCCCAGCGCTTGCCGGCCACCCAGGGCGAGCCGGCCTGCCTCGCCGCGGATTTCCGCCAGCAGTTCACCTTTGCGGCCGGCAAGCTCGACGAACTGCAGCATCCCCGCCACCAGGACCACGATCAGCAGGATGGCGACGACGCATTCGATCATGGCCTGGCCGGCGCGGCGCACCCGCGCCGCCGAAGTCTCCCGGGTTGTTGCCGGCGCGGCACGCATCAATGCCCCCTCCGCGTGCCGCCGCCGCGTCCGCCGCCACCGCCGCCGGGCAGAGTGCAGAGGCCGTGGTTGTGCAGCAGCCAGTCCCGCCCCTGCTGACGGAACGCGGCATCCTGAAAGGTTGCGATGCGCCGACAGTAGCGGCAGTCGTCGTCGAGGCGGCCTGTCGCGACATAGAGGGGCAGGTGCTCGTCGAGGTGGCGCCTCCAGTGGATGTCGAACGACCCCGTCGCCCCTCCCGAGGCGGCATCGACCGGGATCAGGCGGATCTCGCGAAATGCCGGCAGGACGAGGCCGAAGGCGTCGGGGCGCAGCTTCAGCCCGGTTGAATCGTCGGTTTCGAGATACCCGAACGGTTTGGCCGCCGCCGTCCAGAGGAGGTCATCGTGGCGGTCGGGCGTGCCGGCGGACGGCGTCAGGCGCGTGACCTGGGCATGCAGACGGATCACGGCGTCGGCTCCGGTGTAGTCGTATTCGGGCTTGACCGGTCCGGCGATCGGGAAGGCATCGGGGCCGTCCGGGTTCATAATTGTCCAGGCCTGCCAGGCCGTCGGGTGGTAGAAGTACCAGCGTTCGACCACGGGCATCACATTGGTCTGAACGAATCCCGTCAGGTCGATCGCCTGCTGGGCCGCGCCCACCTGAAACGCCTCGGGGGTCATGAGCCGCTCCAGGGACACGGGATGGGAGACCAGTCCGAGGCCGAAAATCTCGGCGTTCTCAAAGGATGGCGGATCGGGCTGGGGCAGGGGACCCCACCAGGAGTGATCGGTGAAGTCATCGAGCATGGTCCGCACCGGGTTGCGGCTGGCGGTCGGGTGCAGGTAGAACCAGCACCAGATCCGCCCGGCCACCGCATCGTAGAAGGCGGGGTCACGCAGGATGTGGTTCCCCGGTGCATCGTTGTAGAACCGGGCGTTGTCGGGCGCTGCTGCGATGCCGTCGGCGGCGATGTCCGCCAGCATGCGCGCATAGGCGTCCCAGGCGCCCGCATAGGGTTCGGGAAACAGGACGCCGCCCGCGACGGGGGTGTCGTAGCGCGACACGTCGTCGGCGTGCCGGCGCATCAGCGCCGTGAAGTCGGCATCGGTATAGATGCGGTTGTTCTTGGCGGCGACCTGCGCGGCGACCAGGGCCGTCATGGGGCCCGTGAAGCTGAGGCGGGCCTGCAGGTTCGTGACCGCGTCGACGGCATCGGTGTCGCCCGCGCTCAAGGCCAGGGCGTGCATCAGATTAAGCTCGCCGATCAGGTTCAGCGTCGTGCCCTGCCAGCGGGCGGCGGCCAGGGCGGCGGCATCGCCGGCGTTCTGCGACAGGGATTTTCCCGCGACGATGCGGTGCAGGTCGACATTCCAGAGAAAGATGAACACCAGCACGGTCAGTGCCATCAGCAGGAAGACGATCGTCTGGCCGCCCCGCTGCGCGCGGTGCCTGGCGGAGGACTGGGGGGCGGAGCGCATGGTTCCGTTCCTAGAGACCCCGGTCGTCGAGGTAGAGCGGATAGTGGTTCTCGATGACGGCACGGCCGCGCAGGGTCAGGGAATCGGCCCGCAGCGCGGGGGTCAGCGCGCCCACCCAGTCGTAGAGGGCGCGGACGAGGATCGACAGGGGGTAGGACTGCTCAACCTCGACCTCCAGCGTGTCGCGCCAACCGATCGCGCCGGTGCCGCCGCCGAGCCCCCGGCCCTGGATGGCGTCCCAGTCGACATAGTCCAGAATGTAGCCGGCGCGCGCCGCGTTTTCGCTGGCCAGGTAGTCGGGGATGCGCGCCCGCTCGAACTGCGCCCGCGAGGTGTCGGGCGTGCTGCGGAGCGACCAATCCCAGAGTTCCCCCGGACCCCGTGCCGCCAGCGCCCGGCGCAGGACGTCGTCGCCGGGGACGGTCACGGGCTGGAGCATCCGACCCGCATTGGGGATGGCCGCCGTCCGCATCACCTTGGTGACCATCCAGCCGTTGAACCCCACCGTCCGCGCCCGCGCCGCCCGCGCGGCGGCATGCCGCAACACCTCGCGGCGGGCGAAGCCATGCGCTAGCTGGAACAAGCTGAAAAACAGCAGGCAGAGAACCAGCATGACGACAACCGACTCGATCATCGCCTGGCCGGAGCAAAACGGTAGGGACTGTTCCGGCCCGGCGCCCCGGCGCCGGGCGCGGTCAGTTGAAGTCGCCCGTTTCATCCAGTCGGCGCAGCTTGTCGGCCGGCTCCTCGTCCACCAGGGCGGCCGCCTCGCCGCCGACGTCTTCGTCGAGCGCCGCCGTGGCGCCTGCCACCTTCTTGCCGGTGGCCTTGCTGAGCTTGCCGAAGAGAACCAGCAGCGTGATGGCGATCAGCACCACGATGATGATGTATTCGACCATCGTCTGGCCCCGGCGTGACTTGTAGCGCATGTGCA
>JAAYZJ010000165.1 GCA_012514915.1 Lentisphaerota bacterium
CGCCATGCCAGGAGGTGTGCATCCCCTCGGCGCACCAACTGCCGGTATAGGTGAAGACGACCCCGTTGGACATCTCGAAGACGCAGGTGGCGGCGGGGTCGCCCGCGTACCAGGAACCGGCGGGATTGAAACTGGCGGCATAGACGGCGCGCGGATCGGCACCGCTGAACAGGCGCGCCAGATCGAAATGGTGGATGGCCATGTCGAGAATGAGCGGATGCGCCATCCGGTCGCGGAACCCGCCGAAATGCGCCCCGATGTAGAACGCGCAATTGAGCGCGGTCAGACGGCCGACGGCACCGCCCGCCAGCGCCCGCGCCAATCCGGCGTGGGGCGCGTGGTAGCGCCGCGACTGCGAAACCATGTAGAGCCGTCCCGTCTCCTCCGCCGTCCGCACCATGCGCCGCGCCGCGCCCATCGAGGCGGCCATCGGCTTCTCGCCGATCACGTGGCAGCCTAGCCGCAGCGCGGTACAGGTCACGGCGCTGTGCGCATCGGGCACTGTGAGGTCGACTACCAGGTCGGGGCGCACTTGGCGAATCGCCCGCTTCATGTCCGTCGTTACCAGGGGATCTAGCCCGCATTTGGCGGCCTGTGCCCGCGCCCGTGACTCGTCGAGGTCGACCAGCCCCGCGACTTCGACACCTTCCTCCGGCAGAACCGGCAGCCAGGCGCCGGAAATGCCCCCCGCGCCGACTACAACCGCTTGACGACGCATAGTTAGTTACTCCCTGTCCTGCAGAAATTCCGCCACCGTCGCGCGCGACGGAATGGCATCGGCGGCGCCGGGCTTCAGGCAACAGCATGCGGCGGCCGCACAGCCCTGGCGCAGCGATTCGTCGAGCGGCGCGCCGCGCAGCCGATGCGCCAGAAAGTATCCGATGAAAGTGTCGCCGGCGGCGGTAGTGTCGACTGGCTCGATCGGAAAGCCCGGGACCTGCACGATGCCTTCCTCCGTCGCGGCCATCACCCCGTCGCGCCCCAGCGTCAGCAGCGCGTGCGCGGCGGGAAACCGCTCACGCATCGCCCGGAGCTGCTCCCGCGGCTCTGCCGGCCCAACCAGTTGCGAGGCCTCGACCTGGTTGACGACGAAGAGCCGCACCGCATCGAGTGGATAGTCGCGGACGGCCGGTTCCATCGGCGCCGGGTTGAAAATCACGGGCAGGCCGCGGGCGTGCGCGGCCTGCAGGATGGCGGGAATCGAGCTGATCTCGTGTTGCAGTAGCAGGCGGTCATCGTGACGGCAGGCGGCGACCAGCGCCTCGGCTGCAGCGGTCGTCAGACTGCGGTTGGCGGCGCCGTGGATCAGGATCGCGTTCTCGCCCTCCGGCGTGACCTGGATGAAGGCCTGGCCGGTCGGATCGTCCGTCACCAATAAGGCGGAAACATCGACACCCTCGTCCGCCAGGCGTTCGCGCAGCCAGAGTCCGTCGCGTCCCACGTAGCCCGCGTGGGCCACCGGCACGCCGGCACGGGCCAGGGCGATCGACTGGTTGAACCCCTTGCCGCCCGGGAAACGGTCGTAACGCGTGGCTGCGAGCGTCTCTCCCGGATGCACCACGTGCGGCACGCGGTACACATGGTCGATGTTGATCGAGCCGATGTTGACGACCCGCGGCATGTCTAC
>JAAYZJ010000166.1 GCA_012514915.1 Lentisphaerota bacterium
AGTGGCGGAGGGGGAGGGATTCGAACCCCCGGTACCCTTACGGGCACGCATGATTTCGAGTCATGTGCATTCAACCAGGCTCTGCCACCCCTCCGGCGCAGGTGCGGCTTGTGGGCGCGTATCTTACGCGACCGCGCGTCAGGATTCAAGCAGAAAGCGAGCACTTCGCGCTTGCACATGGCGGGCGCCTCGCGCACAATGTTCCCACCAACTCCCTACAGGATGACTTGATTATGAGCGACCGCAAGCCGTTGCCCACCTCCAGCCCCGAACAACTGGGGATCCCCTCCGACGCCATCGCGCGTTTCATTGAACGTCTGCGGGAAAAGCGCCTCGCGATGCACAGCGTCATGGTGCTGCGGCATGGGGCCGTCGCCGCCGAGGCCTACTGGCGGCCATACCATGCGGAGAGCCTCAACCGCCTTTATTCCTGCAGCAAGAGCTTTGTCTCGGTCGCGATCGGCTGCCTTGCCGCGGAGGGTAAGCTGGCGCTGACGGACCGGGTCGTCAAGTTCTTTCCCGACAAGGCCCCGGCCGACCTGCACGCCTATGTGGCCGTCGCGACGATCCGCGACCTGCTGATGATGGCCACCCCGCACCTGTTCGCCAAGACGACCTATGGCCGGGAGGATCCCGACTGGGCCGACACCTATTTCCGGACGCCGCCGACGCACCTGCCGGGCAAAATCTTCAGCTACGACACCACGGCGACGGTCATGCTCACGATCATCGCTGAGCGCGTGGCCGGCGTGCCGTTCCTCGACTATCTGCGTCCGCGCCTGTTCGCGCCGATGGGCTGCAGCGAGGGGATCACCTGCATCCAGAGCCCGTGCGGCTATTCATGGGGCGGGTCGGGTGTCCTTGCTACGACGCGGGATTTCGCCAAGTTCGCGCTGGTCTGCATGAACGGGGGCCGGCACGAGGGCCGCCAGCTCCTGCCCGAGGCGTATATCCGGGAGGCGACGTCGCGCCAGATCGACTCGAGCGTGGCCGAGGCCGACATTGAGCATGCCCAGGGCTACGGCTACCAGTTCTGGCGCACCACGCACAACGGGTTCGCCTGCTTCGGCATGGGGAGCCAGTACGCCATCTGCCTGCCGGACCAAGACTTCATTCTTGTCACGACGGGGGACACGCAGGGGTCGACCACGGCCGGCGCGCACCTGTTCAATGCGTTGTGGGACGAGCTCTATCCCGCCCTCGCGAAGCAGCCGCTCCCCGAAAACGGGCCGGCCCGGGAGCGGTTGCAGGGGCTCATGGATGGACTGGAACTGCCCATGCCGGTCGGCGCCCGCCAGTCGCCCGTCGCGGCGCGCGTCAACGGCGCCTGCTACCGGATGACGCCCGGCGAGCTCCCGATCAGCCGCCTGCGCGTCGCGTTCGAGGGGGATCTCGGCACGCTGGAGTACGACACGCCCACCGGGCGCCATCTCCTCCGCTTCGGATTCGGACGGCAGCACGCGCAGAAGTTTCCCGAGAGCAACTATGCGGGCATCCGGATCGGGACGCCGAAGCCGGAGGGCTACGACTGCTACAGCTCCGCCGCGTGGGTCGACGAGAACTCGCTGGCGATCACCACCTATCTGACCGACCTCCATATCGGCAACCTCAGGATCAACATCGTGTTCGACGAGGCCAACGGCAGTGTCACCGTGATGATGAACAAGGCGGCCGAGTGGTTCCTCGACGGCTACACGGGATTTGTCAGCGGATCGCTGGAGCGGGGGCAGGCATGAGCCTGACACCCCATCCGCGCCTGTGCTATGGTCCTGCCGAATGGCGTCAGGCGACGCAGCCCGCGGCCACGCCTTTCATGCAGGCGGTGGACGACTGGCTGGCGCGGCAGGCCGAGGAATGGGTGCTGACACCCGAAGTGCCCTGCGCTGACAACCGGCACAACGCGCATTTATTGCGCAACCGGGATCTGCAGGGCCGGGTGATGACGCTGATCGTCCGCTGGCAACAAACGGGCGACGCCCGTTTTCTCGATGCCGTGGTCCGGTACATCGAGAGACTCGGCACTTGGCGGCACTGGTCGTGGATCGCGATGCGGGCCGGGGATGATGCGCCCGATGCGACCTTCGATTTGAGTTACGGCGAGAACTAGGCGACGCTGGCCCTGGCCTACGACCTGTGCCACCATGCCCTGACGCCGGCGCAGCGGGAGCGTTTCGTCGCCATTGCCCGGCACTGGGCGATTGCCGCCGGGCTCAAGTACTGCCGCTCCCCCCGGGAGGGCGGCATCTGGTGGTTCGGGCATGCGCACTCGAACTGGAACACGGTCTGCGCCGGCGGCCTGGGCATGCTGTGCCTGGCCATGCGCGAGGCGATTCCCGAGACGGGGCTCCTGCTGCGGCGGGTGGAGACCTCGATCGAGCCCTACATGCGGCATCTGGACCAGTCGGGCGGCGCCTGGCCCGAGGGCATCGGCTACTGGAACTACGGCATGCGGTATGCCTTCCTCTACCTGATGTCGCACGAGCGGGCGACGGGGCGTGAGCATCCGCTGCTGCGGCGCGCCGCGACCCGGCAGACCCTCCGTTTTCCGCTCGATTTCACCCCCGACGGCTGCGCCGCGGGCTTTGGCGATGTCAACCGCTGGACACCGCTCCCGTTCCACTTTCTCGCCGCCCGGCGGCTGCGTGTCGGCGATGTCGGCGAGCGTCTGCGGGAGTGGCTGGCGCGGGAGGAGGCGCCGCAGTGGCTCGACAACACCTGGCCGCCCCCGAGGCGCCCCGCCGGAGCGGCCGGGCCGCAGCCAGACCCCGGGCGATCACTCACTACCGGGGGCAGGACTGGCTGGTGCTGCACTCGCCGGGCACCTCCCCGGCGGGGCACCTGGCCATACGCGGCGGCTCGACAGCCATGCCGCATGCGCATGCCGACCTCTTCAGCTTCAACTATGTGCTGAACGGCGCGAGGCTCCTGGGCAACGAGAACAACGAAGAGTACCTCGACACCACGTTCTCACCCCGGCGGAACGAGTTGCCCGACATCAATGCCCAGTTCAAGAACGTGGCGTTTCTCAACGGCGTGAGCATCGTGCCGGGCGCCGCCTGCGGGCCGGCGCGCGTCTGGCGGGGGCGCGGTGCCAACGGCGTGCTGCTGAGCGGCGCGGGGGTGTTCGGCGTGTCGCGCAACGGCGAGGCCGCGCTCGACTACCGGCGGCTGTACCTCTCGCTGCCCCACGATGTGTTCGTAATCGTCGACCGGGTGCAGACCCACTTCCCGGCCCGCTTCGAGGCCCGCTGCCACACGCGCCACCTGGAGCGTCTGCTCGTGGCCGGCGCACGTCTGACGGGCAGCCGCGCCCGGGCCAGCGTGGCCTTTGCGGCCACGGTGCCGGCGATGCTGGTCACGGCCG
>JAAYZJ010000167.1 GCA_012514915.1 Lentisphaerota bacterium
CAGGAAATCGGGATCCCCGAGGCGGTCGTACCCGATCGCCATGATATGGGGAACCAGGTTGTGAACCGTCGGTAGCTCGCCCTCCGCGACCTTGTTCCAGCACTCGGCCTTCAACTCGCGCAGCAGCCCGTCGAACCAGGCGCCGGATGCCTGATCGCCGGCGAGGCGTTCATACTTCTCCAGCGCCTCGATCAGCGCCGCATAGCCGAAACCGCAATCGATCATCTGCCGCGCCAGGGAACGCCCGTCCGTGCTCCCGGAGAGGTTCACGCGCTGCCGGAAGGCTGATCGGTCGTAGTTGCGGAAAAAGCCCGCGATCCGCACGGCCTCCTCCCGGAAGCGGGCGTAGCCCGCCTCGACCAGGCAGACCAGTGCCAGCAGGGCCCAGCCGATCTCGCGGTCGAACTTCCAGTTGGCCGCCACCCCACTATGGTTGATCTCGATGATTTTGTCGCCCAGCGCCAGCGCCGTGTCGCGTGCGTCGTCGTCGCCGGTCAGGCAGTAGTACTCCAGCAGACCCTGGGTCCAGATGTGGCTGGTGATGCACCCCTTGGTGTTGTGGAAATGGGAGTGAAACGGCGTGCCCCGGTGGTGCCGCGGGTCGTCGGCGTAGACCAGGAAATCGACCTCGATGTTGTGCCGGGCGGCCCAGCGGAGCATGTTGAAATGGGTGTTCCGTCCGGTGCGCATGACCTCGGTCGCGAGGGCGTGGATCATGTCGTATTCGTTGTTGGTCCAGACCGGCTCGACGAATCCCGCCACCGCGTCGGGGAACAGCAGGCCGCCGGTGGCGCGGAACCGCTTGGGGGGCATCCCGGCGGATTCGCCCGCCATCCAGCACGGGTTCCGCTCCGAGCCGTAGCCGAGGCTGTAGTGCCAGTTGGGCGTGTCGCCGAGGTCCCACTTGCCCGACGGCGTTACCAGGTGGCAGAACCGGTCGAGCAGTCGGTTCATGCGGACGTGTCCGCCCCGGCCGCTGGCCAGCGCCCGGTCCAGATCGAAGCAGCGCAGGGCCGCCAGCGTCTCCGGCTCCGGGACGGCCCGGCCCTGCGCGAACACCGACTCGGCCACGCCCGCGAGCGCCCGGGGGTCGCCCCCCGCCGCGCCGAAAGCGAGCAGCAGACTCTGCTCGCGGCGGCGTCCCTGCGGCCAGGACAGCTCCGCGCCGTCGGGGACCATCTGGTAGTCGAGGCGGTTGTCCGCGGAATGAAAGGCGTTCGGGCGGCTTTCCACGAAGTCTTTCAGCGCGGCGCAGACGGTCCCGACGGCGCCATGCAGTTGCAGCCAGGGGGCCGTGACCGGGGCGCCGGGGCGGCAGTAGTGGTTGTAGGCGGCCGTGTCGCGGAGCATGGCGAAGTCGGCCACGTGCGCCGCCCAGCGCGTAGTGTCGGCCAGAATGGCCACCGGATCGGGATTGCGGACGAGGCGGGGCACATATTCGTTGGTGTGGTGGGGTTGCAGCAACACCCGCTCCGTCGGGCCTGCGCCCAGCTCCCATGCTCCGGCGAGCCGGGCGTGGGTGACGGTGACCTCCGGCTTGCCGGGCATCTCGTGAATGAGCATCCAGTCCACGCGCAGGGCCGGCACGCCGCGCCACAGTTCCACGGCCAGCCGGTAGCTCAGCGCGGGCGCCCCGGTCGCGTCGACGCCCTGCCCGCGCACCTCCACCCGGCAGCGGAGCGGCCCGTTGCGGGTCACGCGAATCTCGCGCCGGTGATCAGGCGCCTCCCGGATCGGGCGGCCGTCCACCGACCATTCCGGTTGCAGGAGACCGGTTCCGTCCTTCCAGGAAACCCGCAGTGGCGCCTGTCCGGGATCGGAACAGACCTCCACGCGGAGCGCCTCATGCTCAAGAACCCCGCCGTCCTCCCGTGCCAAGTCTGCCTGGCCCGCCGGCTCGGCGTCCGTTAGCAGCCGGACCTCGGCCCGCCCGTCGGCCGGCGCGGTGAAAGCCAGCTCCAGCCACTGCGTCCCCCCGGGCGGGGACGGCGTCAGCGCGGTCACCTGGGCCTGGGCGGTTTCCCCGCCGGCGAACCGGACCTCGGCGTGGCGCACCCCTGCGGGAACATCGGATGCGGGAAACGGGCAGCCCGTTACGACCGGCACTCCCGGTTGGTCCAGGTGGAGGACGTGGATCGAAGAAACGGGATTCATCTCCAGAGTTGGCATATCCTTGATTGAAGCAGCTTGCATACCAGTGTAGGAGAAGGTAGGACAGGCATTCCTGCCTGTCCTGTGTGTGTGGGGTGGGGGGGTGCCTCACCGGACCATCAACACCGAGCCCGGCGGCGGAATGCTCACCTCGAACGCGCCCATGTCGACCCGTGTTTCACCGCCGGAGGTCGGCAGGCCGTGCGAACGACGCGGGATTCCCCTCAGGTCGGTTGCGCCTTCCCTTGCCCACTGATTCATGCTCACCCTTCGCATTCCGGTCGCCAACCGATTACCAATCCTCAATTCCCGCCGCCCTCGTCGGCCGATAGCAATTCTCAATATGGGATGGTTCATCGGGATCGGGATCGAAATCG
>JAAYZJ010000168.1 GCA_012514915.1 Lentisphaerota bacterium
AGTTGCCATCCCCGCAAGCCGGCTCCAGGAAGCGCGAGTCAATGCGCTCCGTCTCGCCCTTCACCAGATCGAGCATCGCCTCCACCATCCACGCGGGGGTGAACACCTCCCCGTGATCGGCTACACGTTGCTTTGACTTCACCAGGCTCATACCCGGATACTCTCGGTGTGTTCCATAGCATCCATTTCGATGGTGGTAGGGTAGCCCTTCGGGGGATGTGGGGCAAGCGGAAAGCGGGGGGGGGGTATCCGTGGGCAGTGGGCCCTTCGCCCCTGGCGGGGTTCAGAACAAGCGCGGAGTGGGGAGTCGAGGACGAGAGTAAGCGGGAGGCGGGGGACGGGAGGCGGGAAGCGGGCGTCGCGTGAGTCTCTGTCGGTCAGGGCCGGCAGCGCGAGGTAAAGAGAAGGCCTCAGGCCTTCTCCATGACCTCGACCGCCGTGGCGGTCTTCAGCCCATACACACGGCATAGCCGGATTACGCCCAGCAGATCGAGCCCCACCTCGCAGGACTCGACCTTGGGCACCCAGGTACGGCATACCCCAAGCCTGGCGGCAACCTCGGCCTGGGTCAGGCCATGCGCCTTCCGGGTGGCGTCCATGGTCTGCAGGGCTTGATCCCAGTCGATCCTCCGGCCTGCCGCCGTGCCGGCATCCTCGCCCGTCGCGGCCAGTGCGTCGTGGAGCGTGAACTCGCCGTCAGGGTCGTCATCCGGCTGACCGCGGGGTTCGTCCCGCGAGACCACCGAGGCGTGGCCGGCCAGCATGGCGCCGGGCGACAGGCGGTGCGGCTTCGGACGGCAGCTACGCGATTTCCCCGCTGAGCCCGTCGCAGATGGCCTGGCCCCAGACGGACAACACCGGGGTTCCGTCGGCATCAACCGGATCGCGGATCGCCAACCTGCTCCACGTGCATCCGACCACCGTTCGACGGTGGAAGCTGCCGGGGCAGTGGCTGGGACGGTGGCCTCGCTATCAAGGAGCACAGTCGTGGCGATCGATGCCGGAAAAGCAAAAACCCCCGACTTTCCTAAGAAAATCAGGGGTTTTCAGCTCGGTAAATTGGTAGCGGGGGTAGGATTTGAACCTACGACCTTCAGGTTATGAGCCTGACGAGCTGCCGGACTGCTCCACCCCGCAACAAAATCGTTAACGTGGCGCGCCTCGCAGGAGTTGAACCTGCAACCTTCTGATCCGTAGTCAGATGCTCTATCCAATTGAGCTAGAGGCGCACAACGGGGGGGAGTATACGGCAACGTCGCCGCGAATGCAAGCGTCAAATGCGTGCACCAGCCCTTACTTGCTTTTGGCGCACGGGGGCGGTAAATTAGCCCTTTCACAAGAGGATTGGGGGGCCATTCCCCCGGGCGCCTGTCCACGGCGGCGGGCGCCCGGCGTTACCCGCAGGGACGTTTTCATGAGCCAGCTTCTGTCGTATCTCCTGGAAGATCATTCGTCCGACCGCAACCGTTCGGGCGAGGGCGCCGCCGTCGAGCTCAAGGACGGGCGTCTCCTGCTCGTGTATGGCCGCTTCAAGGGGGGCGGCGACGCCTCGCCGGCGGAGTTGGTGAGCCGCATCTCCGCGGACGGCGGCCGGAGCTGGTCGGAGCCCAGCCTGTTCTTCGCCCCCGAACCGGGATGGGTCAATGCCATGAGCGCAAGCCTGCTGCGTCTGGCGGACGGGCGGATCGCCGCCCTGTTCCTCGTCAAGCTGCAGCACGACCTGTGCGTCCCCTACTGGACCACGTCCGCCGACGAGGGCGTCACCTGGACGCCGCCCCGGCGCCTCGTCGACGGACACGGGTACTACGTGATCAACAACGACCGGCTGGTGCAGTTGAGCGATGGCCGCCTGCTGGCGCCGTATGCGTATTCCCCGCACGTGGCGGGCTGCGCCCAGCCCCTGAGCGGCTGCCTGATCAGCGACGACGGCGGCGAGTCCTGGCGGCACGGCAGGCAGGAAATCCAGGTCGAGCCGGGCCACTACCACCTGCCGCACCGGATCGTCGCCGACGCCACGCCCCCTCTCCGCATCTTCCGCCAGGGGCACGTCTGCACCCAGGAACCCGGCGTGGTCGAGCTGGCTGACGGGCGCGTGATGATGTGGGCGCGATCCAACGGCGGCTGCGCCTATGCCGCCCTTTCGGAGGACCGCGGCGACCACTGGAGCCCGTACGAATGCCTGTGCCCCATCCCCATGGCCAATGGTCCCGCGACGATCAAGCGTCTGCCCGGCACCCGGCGCCTGGTGATGCTGCACAACGACCGCAGTGACGTACCCTTCGGCGATCCGACCTTTTCCTGGCGCACGCCCCTGGCCGTCTCGACCTCGGACGACGAAGGACGGAGCTGGCGGCCGCATGCGCCGCTGATCGCGGACACCTCCCACAACTACTGCTACGCCAGCCTGTGCTTCTTCGGAGGCAAGGCCCTGGTCAGCACCTACGAGAGCCTGGACGTCCCGCAGCCGGAGGGGGGGGTGCTGCGGCGGAATCTCCATTCCCTGCGGCTCGTGGTGGTGGAGAACGACTGGTTCGCGCGCGACTGATCACGAGAGGAAAACCGCACAACCCGCCATCTGGGGTCTCCCGCACCATGATGAAAGTCGCCATCGCCTACACGCCGATCGCCTCCGCCAAGGGGGTGCCGCTGCTGTCGCAAAACCGGCAATTCCAGTGGTTCAACCGGCCGACGTTCATCTACCCTGTCGTCCCCGCCTATGCGGCGACGATGGCCCGCGACGATGGGCACGAGGTGCTGTGGCTCGACGGCATCGCCGAGCGGTGGAGCGAGGAGCAGTTCCTGGAGCGGATGGTCGCCGCACAGCCCGACGTGGTGCTGCTGGAGACCAAAACCCCCGTCGTCAAAGCGACCTGGCGCTGGGTCGAGCGGCTGCGCGCAGCCTTGCCGGCGATGAAGATCGTCCTGGCGGGCGATCACGTCACGGCTCTCCCGGCGGAGAGCATGGCCAACTGCACCGCCGACTACCTGCTGACGGGCGGCGATTACGACTTCCTGCTGTGCAACCTCCTACGCCATCTCACGACCGGCGAGGTGCTCGAACCGGGCATCTGGCACCGCGGAGCCGACGGCTCCGTCCGCAACACCGGCCCCTTTGAGACGCGGCACGACCTCAGCGCGCTGCCGCTGATCGACCGCGAGCTGACCCGCTGGCGCCTCTACAGCGTCCACAACGGCAACTACCGCCGCACGCCGGGCGCCTACATCATGGCGGGGCGCGACTGCTGGCACGGCCGGTGCACCTTCTGCTCCTGGACCACCCTCTTCCCCAACTACCGCGTCCGCACGCCCGAAGCGGTCGCGGACGAGGTCGGCCACCTGATCGAGCGCCACGGCGTGCGCGAGATCATGGACGACACGGGTTGCTTCCCCGCCGGCGAGTGGCTGCGGACCTTCTGCCGGCTGATGATCGCGCGGGGCTACAACCGGCGCATCTACTTCGACTGCAACATGCGCTTCGGCGCGCTGGAGCCGGCGGACTACGCGCTGATGAAGCAGGCGGGGTTCCGCTTCGTCCTGTTCGGGCTCGAATCGGCCAACCAGGCGACGCTCGACCGCCTCGACAAGCACCTGAAGGCCGAGGCGATCCGCGAGGGGGCCCGGGCGGCCGCCGCGGCGGGGCTCGACGTGCATGTGACGGTCATGCTCGGCTTCCCCTGGGAGACGGCCGACGACATCGCCCGGACCGTCGCACTGGCGCGCGAGCTGCTGATCCGTGGCTGGGCCTACACGCTGCAGGTGACGCTGGCGATCCCCTACCCCGGCACGCCGCTCTTCCGCCAGTGCGACGAGCAGGGGCTGCTGGCCACGCGCGACTGGGACGATTTCGACATGCGGCAGGCCGTCATGCGGACCCCGGTCGATGACGCGGCGATCCGCGGCGCCATCCGCCGCATCTACCGCGCCTTCTTCCATCCGCGGGCGCTCTGGAACCGCCTGCTGCACACGCGCCATCCGGTCGAGGATGTGAAATTCTACGGGCGCGGGTTCCTGTCGCTCGTCGGCCACCTACGCGACTTCCGTTGAACGCCCCCTTCCCCGGCACGCATGAGCACTCCACGCCACAGCCCCCCCAGGGGATTGATCTTCGACATCCAGCGGTTCTCGCTCCACGACGGCCCCGGCATCCGCACGACGGTCTTCCTCAAGGGCTGTCCGCTGCGCTGCCTCTGGTGCCACAATCCCGAATCGCAGGATCCGCGCGGCGAGCTGAGCTTCCAGCCCGAGAAGTGCGTGGGCTGCGGCTTCTGCACGCGGGTCTGCCCGCACGGCTGCCACCGGACGGACGAGGCGGGCCGCCGGGTGCTCGACCGCGCGGCCTGTGTCCGCTGCGGCCGCTGCGCGGTGGAATGCTACGCCGGCGCGTTGGCGTTCATCGGGCGCGCCTGCACGGTGGAGCAGGTGCTGGACGACGTACTGCGGGACCGCGCGTTCTACGAGACTTCGGGGGGCGGCATGACGCTTTCGGGCGGCGAGCCGTTGATGCAGTTCGCCTTCACGCGCGGCCTGCTGGCCGCCGCCCGCGCGGCCGGGATCCACACCTGCATCGAGACCTGCGGCTTCGCGCCGGCCGCGCATGTCGAGGCCATCGTGCCCCTGACCGACCTCGTCTACTACGACTACAAGGAGTCCGATCCGGCGCGGCACGAGTCCTTCACCGGCGCGCCGCTGGCGCCGATCCTCGACAACCTGGCGTTGCTCGACCGGCTGGGGGCCCGGCTGGTGCTCCGCTGCCCGCTGGTTCCCGGGCTCAACGCGCGCGACGATCACCTCCGCGCCATCGCCGCCATCGCCAACCGCCATCGCCGCATCGAGGCCATCCACCTCCTGCCCTACCATCCGCTCGGCCGCGGCAAGGCGGAACGGCTGGGGCGGACCGACCCGCTGCCCGAGACGGAACCGCCCGACGAGAAGACCGTGCAGGGCTGGATCGACATTGTGGCCGCCTGGACGCAGACGCCGGCGAGGCGCATGTAGACGGCGTTGCGGCTCGCGGGGACATTCGCCCAAGTGGGACGACGCGTCATGCATTGTCCGTTGAAGCGCGACGTTATCGCCTTTTACTCAAGGTCCACCAGTGCCTGTACCGTGACCTGCTCCCAGCCTGGCAGGGCCAGGCAGTGGAGCAGCAAGAGGGCGCAGGCCGTGGCGTCGTAGCGGGCGTCGTGCGGCGCGCGCCCGGGACACGCCGCCTGCAGCGCCGGCTCCAGGCCAAGTTCACCGACGACATCGTCCAGCGCGGCCGAGGCGAGGCGGGGGTAGGTTCGGCGGACGAGGCGCAGGGTGTCGATCCACGGTCCCGGGCGGTGCAGGGGCGCGGCGCGGCGCAGCACACTCCGCTCCGTCCCGACATTGTGGGCCACGAGCACCCGGCCGAGCAGCCAGTTTTCCGCCAGGAACGGCCAGAGATCGGCCAGCGACGGCGCGGTCGCCAGCGCGGTGCGGAGGCGCGCGTGGCGGCCGGGCGCATGCGGGTTGAAAGGGCGGCCGGGGTCGATGCGCAGCAGGGAATCGTAGCCATCCGCCAGCAGGCGTCCGCCGGCGATGCCGACCAGGCCAATCTGCCACGGCTCGACGGGCCAGCCCCGCACGCTGCCCGTGGTCTCGAAATCGAGCACGGTGAAGCGGGCATGGTGGGCAGGAAGCGCGGACGTGTCGTGGTACGGGCGCAAGGGGGGATTATTCGCTCATCTGCATGTCGCACAGCCGGCGATAGCGTCCGCCCTGGGCATAGAGCTCATCGTGGGTGCCGCGCTCGACGATGCGTCCGCCGTCGATGACCAGAATCTGGTCGGCGCGGCGGACGGTGCTGAGCCGGTGAGCGATGGCCAGGGTGGTGCGGTTCTGCATGACCTTGGCGATGGCCTCCTGCACCAGCCGTTCGGTGACGGTGTCGAGGGCGCTGGTGGCCTCGTCGAGGATCAGGATCGGGGGGTTGCGGAGGATGGCGCGGGCCAGCGCGACGCGCTGCTTCTCGCCGCCGCTGAGGACAAACCCCTTGTCGCCGACGTTCCGTTGGTAGCCCTCGGGATGGGCGACGATGAACTCATGCGCGTTGGCCATGCGGGCGGCCGCCTCGACCGCCGCCGGCGTGGCATCGGGCGATCCGTAGGCGATGTTGCTCGCGACGGTGTCGTTGAAGAGGATCGTCTCCTGGGTGACCACGCCGATCATCCGGCGCAGGTCGGCCGTGGCGAGGTCGCGCAGGGGAACCCCATCCATCGTGATCGCGCCTTCGACGGGGTCGTAGAAGCGCGCCAGCAGGTTCGCCAGCGTGGTCTTGCCCGATCCGGTCTCGCCGACCAGCGCCAGGAGCATGCCGCGGCGCAGCTCGAACGAGGCCTCCCGGATGACATCGGGGCCGTCGGGCGCGAAGCGGAAGCGGACGCGGTCGAAGACGATGCGGTCGTCGAAGGCCGCCTTGCGCACGGGCACGGCGGCTTCCGGCAGGGCGGTGTCGGTGTCGAGCAGGACGAAGATCCGCTCCATCGCCGCCGAGCCGCGCTGGAGCGAGGCGCCGATCTTGGCCAGTTGTTTCATGGGCCGGTAGGCGGCGAACACGGCCACGCCGATGACGGTGATCTGCTCGAGCTTGATCTTGTAAATGAAGCAGGCGATGACAAAGCCGCAGGCCAGGACGGTGATGACCATCTCCATCAGGGGCGACATCAGCAGTTCCGCCCGCAGCGCGCGCAGCACCGACTGGAAGTAGTGCTGGTTCATCTGGTGAAAGCGGGCCGATTCGGTCGTTTCGGTATGGAAGGCCTTGATGACGCGGATCCCCGTGAAATTCTCGTGCATGCGGGAGACCAGATCGGAGACCCGCTCCAGCGAGCGGCGGGTCCAGCGCTTGACATGGGTGCCGAGCACGATCACCGGCACGATGCAGAGCGGAAGCAGGACGCCGACGACCAGCAGCATGCCTCCCAGATCGTTGCGGACGGCGTAGATGACGGCGACGAGCACGGCGGCCAGGATTTCGAAGGGGGCACGGACGGCGTCGGCGACCGTGACGGAGATGACGTGCTCGACACTGGCGGCGTCGTTGACGCAGCGGCTGATCAACTGCCCAATGTCGCACTGGCCGAAGAACTTGAGCGACTGGCGCTGGAGCGAGTCGAAGAGCTTGTTGCGCAGATCGCGCACGACGCAGGAGCCGACCCAGCGCATGCAGTATTGATTGATAAACGACGAGGCGATGCGGAGCACGGCGACGATGGGGAGGCCGAGCAGCCCCAGAAAGAGGGCCTGCCAGGTCAGCGTGCTGTCGGCGTGGCGCAGGGGGATGTCGAACCGGGCGGCCAGGCGCTCGGCGGTGCGGAAGGCCGCCGGCATGCCGTCCGGTTCCGGAAGCGGGGCGTCGGCCTGGCGCCCGGGCTCCCCGGCCCGCGCGGGGGGCTCGCCGGGGCTGGTCGCCGGGGGCGGTGCGGTCGGTTTGCCGACCTGTTCAAACGCAGTGAAGGCGTCCGGCAGGAAACTGAGCAGGCCGAAGAACGTCCCGGCCGAGAACAGCCCCGCCAGGATGCCGGCGGCCAGGCGTCCGCGGTAGGGGCGCGCGAAGCCGAGCAACCGGCGGAAGGGGGTCAATCGTCCCGGCGCGGACGGCGTGCGATCCTTCATACGCCCAGCGTCCCGATGTAGCGTTCAGCCTCCAGAGCCGCCATGCAGCCGCTGCCGGCGGCGGTGACGGCCTGGCGGTAGCGGTGATCCTGGACATCGCCGGCGGCAAAAACGCCGGGAACACGGGTGCGCGTCTGGTCGGTCACGATGTACCCGTTGGGATCGAGCTCGAGCCCATCCTTGACCATGGCGGTGTTGGGCGTGTGTCCGATTGCGATGAACAGCCCCTGCACGGGGAGGAGCGAAACCGCGCCGGTCTTGACGTGGCGGACACGGACGCCGGTGACGGTGTTGGCCGCGGGATCGAGCACCTCCTCGACGACGTGATCCCAGCAGACCGTGATCGCGGGGTTGGCGAGCACGCGGTCGGCCATGATCTTCGAGGCGCGGAAGGCGTCGCGGCGGTGGATGATGGTGACCGACGCCGCGAGGCGCGACAGGTAGAGGGCGTCCTCGAGGGCCGTGTCGCCGCCGCCCACCACGGCGACGGCCTGGCCCCGGAAGAACGCGCCGTCGCAGGTCGCGCAGCCCGAGACGCCGTGGCCGATCAGCAACTTTTCCGACGGCAGACCGAGATAGCGCGCGCTGGCGCCGGTCGCGATGATCAGCGCCCGGGTCTCGAGCTTGTCGCCGGCCATGGCCAGCGTGACCTCGTGCACCCGTTCGGCGGGCGGCAGGGCGTCGTCCGCGGCCAGCCGCACGGCGCCGGCCTCATCCAACATGAACCGCACGCCGAGGCGCTCGGCCTGCCGGTGCATGCGATCCATCAGGTCGGTGCCGCCCAGCGGCTCGGCGAAGCCGGGGAAATTCTCGATGTCGGTGGTGTCGGTCAACTGCCCGCCCGGATGCATGCCCTCGACGACCAGGGGCTTGAGGCCGGCGCGGGCGGCATAGATGGCGGCCGTCAGGCCGGCGGGCCCGCTGCCGAGAATGATGATGGTCTCCATGATCAGGTGTACCTCAGAATTTCATCCACCGTCGTGTAGCCATCCAGCAGGTTGCGGACACCGTCCTCGCGCATGGTCCGCATGCCGAGTTCACGGGCCTTCTCGCGGATCAGCAGGGTGGGCTTGCGCTCGTTGATGAGCTGGCGGATGGGCTCGGACACGCGCAGATACTCGAAGATGCCCTTGCGGCCCTTGTAGCCCGAGTTGTTGCACACGGGGCAGCCGCGGCCGTAGAAGAAGGGACGGCCGCCGATCTGCTCGCGCGTCAGGGCGAGGCGCCGCAGCGTGTCGTCGTCGGGTTCGTAGGGGGTCCGGCAGTTGCTGCAGATCGTCCGCACGAGGCGCTGGGCCAGCACGACCTCCAGGGTCGACGAGACGAGGTAGGGGGGCACGTTCATGTCGACGAGACGCGTCACGGCGCCGGCGGAGTCGTTGGTGTGCAGGGTGCTGAAGACGAGGTGGCCGGTGAGCGAGGCCTGGATGGCGATCTCGGCCGTCTCGAAGTCGCGGATTTCGCCCACCATCAGGATGTCGGGGTCCTGGCGGAGGAAGGCGCGCAGCGCCTTGGCGAACGTGTTGCCGACCTGGGGGTTGATCGGCACCTGGATGATGCCGTCCATGTCGTACTCGACCGGTTCCTCCGCGGTGATCAGCTTGGCGTCGCTCTTATTGATCGAATTCAGGCAGGAATAGAGGGTGGTGGTCTTGCCGGAACCGGTCGGGCCGGTCACGATGATGATCCCGTTGGGTTTCTCGATGTCCATCGAGAGCATGTCGAGGACATCCTCCGGCAGCCCGAGGTTCTGCAGGTCGAGCGAGACGACGTTGCGGTCGAGCACGCGGAGCACGACGCTCTCGCCGAACTGCGTCGGCAGGCAGGAGACGCGCAGGTCCACCTGGTGCCCGGCGACCGAGATCGCGATGCGGCCGTCCTGGGGCACGCGGCGCTCGGCGATGTTCAGGTTGGCCAGCACCTTGACGCGCGAGATGATCGGCAGGGCCAGGCGCTTGGGTGGCGGCTGCATCTCGTAAAGGGCTCCGTCGATGCGGTAGCGGATGCGGAACTCCTTCTCGAAGGGCTCGAAGTGGATGTCGGAGGCGCGGTCCTTGACGGCCTGGTAGAGGATCAGGTTGACGAAGCGGACGACGGGGGCGGCCCCGGCCTGCTCGGCGATCGCCTTCTCGTCCGTCAGATCCCCGGCGTCCCCCAGCGTCGTGTCCTTCTCGATGACCGACTCGAGGTTGGAGAGCATGTCGGCGACGGTGGCGCTGTCGTCGCCGTAGTATTCGTTGACCCGGTTGTGGACGTCGCCCTCGCGGGCCAGGACGAACGTGATGTCGCGGGCCAGAACGAACATGAGCTCGTCGGTGGCCAGGGGATCGACCAGGCTCGACGTGGCCAGCGTGACGGAGCCGGGCTGGACCGACACGGGCACGACATTGTACATGCGCGCCACGGCCGCCGGCACGGCCGAGCGGACCTGCGGGCTGATCTCCATCGCGGAGAGATCGACATGTTCGCAGCCCATGTAGCCGGCCAGCATCTCCAGCAGGCTCTCCTCCTCGATGTAGCCCATGTCGATGAGCAGGTTGCGGGCCGGCTTGCCGCTGCGGGCATGCTCCTCCTGCAGCTCGGCGGCCTGCTGGGCGTCGAGCACCCCGTTGCTGAGGGCCAGATCCAGGATCGGATCGAGCACTTCGCGGCGGGTATGGTTCAGTTCATCCGACATTCACACGCTCCCTGTGCCTGCTCCACGCGTCCCGCGCCGGCTAGTGCCTGCCGCCCGCCTGCTCCTTGAGCTTGGCGACGATCGAGTCAGGATCCTGCGACTTGGTAATCAAATCCTCGTAGTGGATGTGCCCCGCCTGGTACAAGTTGAGCAGATGCGTATCCAGGGAAATCATCCCGAACTTGGCTCCGGTCTGAATGTCGGACGCGATCTGGAAGGTCTTGTTGTCGCGGATGCGCGACCGGATGGAGGGCGTCGAGATCATGATCTCGAAGGCGGCGACCCGGCCCGGCTTGTCGGCGCGCACCAGGAGCAACTGCGAGATGACGGCGACCAGGCCAACGGACAACTGGGTGCGGACCTGATCCTGCTGGTCGGTGGGAAAGGCGTCCACGATGCGGTCCACCGTCGTGGCGGCGCCCGTCGTGTGCAGTGTCGCGAAGACCAGATGCCCGGTCTCGGCGGCGGTGATGGCCGCCTGCATCGTCTCGAGGTCGCGCATTTCACCGACCAGAATGACATCGGGATCCTGACGCAGGGCGCGCCGGATGGCCTCGGCGAACGTCGGCACGTCGGCCCCGATCTCGCGCTGGGTCACGACCGACTTCTTGTGCGGATGGAAATACTCGATCGGATCCTCGATGGTGATGATGTGGCTGTCGCGCTGCTCGTTGACCACGTTGAGCATGCTGGCCAGGGTGGTCGTCTTGCCCGAGCCGGTGGGGCCTGTCACCAGCACGAGGCCGCGCGGGCGGAACAGCAGTTCGTTGACCTGCTCGGGCAGCCCGATCTGCTTGAGCGTCAGCAGCTTCTTGGGAATCTGCCGGAGCACGATCCCGACATTGCCCCGCTCGCGGAACACGCTGACACGGAAGCGGGCCTGGTCGCCGAAGCTGAAGCCGAAGTCGGCTCCGCCCACCTCGCGCAGTCCCTGCTGGCTCACCGGCGAGGCGATGCTCTTCATCAGGCGTTCGGTGTCGTCCCGGTCGAGCACGGGCGAATCGAGCGGCACCAGCGAGCCGTGGATGCGCAGCATCGGGGGCGCATTGACCCGGATATGCAGGTCCGAGGCCTCCTCGTCCACGCAGAGCTGGAGCAGCTCGCTCATTTCGACATTGCTGTTGCTCATCAGTTGGCATCTCCCATCGTCGCGAGCAGCACTTCCTCGAGCGACGTCATCCCCGACGCGACCTTCAGGAGGCCGTCCTCGCGCAGCGTCCGCATGCCGGCTTCGCGGGCCGCCACGCGCAGCTCGTTGGCGGGGCGCTGGTCGAAAATCATCCGCTGGATCGCGTCGCTCATCATGAAGATCTCGAAGATGCCCTTGCGGCCCTTGAAACCGGTGAGCGAGCAGGCGGGGCATCCGCGGCCGTGCCAGAGGGTGGCGCTGGCGATGCTGGCCGCGCCGGCCTCGCCGAGCATCTTGAGCTCGCGGGCCGTCGGCTTGCGCTCCTCCTTGCACTCGGCGCAGATGCAGCGGACCAGCCGCTGGGCCATCACCGCCTGAACCGCCGACGCCACGAGGAAGGGCTTGACGCCCATGTCCTGCAGGCGGGTGACGGCGCTCGGCGCGTCATTCGTGTGCAGCGTGCTGAACACGAGGTGGCCCGTCAGCGCCGCCTCCATGGCGATGTCGGCCGTTTCGCTATCGCGGATTTCGCCGATCATCACGATGTTGGGCGCCTGGCGCAGAATGGAGCGCAGCGCGACCGAGAAGTCGAGGCCGACATCGCGGTTGACCTGCACCTGGTTGATTCCCGTCATCTGGTACTCGACCGGATCCTCGACCGTGATGATCTTGCGATCCGGCCGGTTGATCTGCCCGAGACAGGCGTAGAGCGTCGTCGTCTTGCCCGACCCGGTCGGCCCGGTCACCAGCAAGACGCCGTCGGGCAGGCCGATCAGTTGCTCGAACCGCGTCTGGTCGTCCGAGAGAAAGCCGAGCTGGGGCAGCCCCAGCGCCACGTTCTGCTTGTCCAGGATACGCATGACGATACTCTCGCCATGGTTGGTCGGAACCGACGAGACACGCAGGTCGAGGTCGCGCCCCTTGACGTTGACCTGGATGCGGCCGTCCTGCGGCGTCCGCTTTTCCGAGATCTTCATCCCCGCCATGATCTTCACGCGCTGCAGGATGGCCGACTGCAGGCGTTTGGGCGGCGGCTCCATGTCCTGCAGGGCGCCGTCGATGCGGTAGCGCACCCGGAAGCGGGTCTCGAGCGGTTCCAGGTGGATGTCGGAGGCGCGGCGCAGAAAGGCCTCCATGATGATCATCCCGACGAGCTTGATGATCGGCGCATCCGATTCGGAGGCGTCGTGGACGCCAAGCTGCTCGTCCAGCGAACTGCCGCGCGTCTCGACATCGACCGCGCTGTCGTCGATGTCGCGCAGCAGCGAGTCCATGTCCGATTCGCCCGGGTAGAGCGTGTCCAGCGCCTTGACGATGTCGGCCCGTGGCGCGACGACCCCCTCGACGTTGCACTTCAGGACGAAGCGCAGCCGGTCGAGCGCGTCGTAGTTCAGGGGATCGGCCATCGCAACGGTCAGCGTGTCGCCGGCTTTGTGCAGCGGGACGACGCCGTACTTGCGCGCATCCTCGGAGGTCATGACCGTCGCCAGGTTAGCGTCGAGCCCGGCGGGATCGATGGTGACGACCTCCATCCCGAACTGTCCGGCGATCAGGTGGAGCACCTCGACTTCCGAAACCTGCTCCGTCCGGATCAGATGGTCGATGACCGTCTCGCCGGTGTCCTTGAGCGACAACACCGCCTCGTCGATCTGCCCGGCGGAGACCATTCCCTGCTCCTGCATCATCTGCAGGACATAATCATCGTTCGACGTCACAAAACCACTCCTGGCGCCTGCGCCGCGCCCGATCCGGATTCCCCGCCGCGGCGCGCCTCCAGGCCGCGCGCCACGAGCGCGCCCACCTGCTTCGGGTCGGCCTTGCCGCGGCTGAGTTTCATGACCTGACCGACGAGATAGCCGGCGGCCGCCTGCTTGCCGGCCAGGTAATCGGCGACCGGTCCGGGATTGTCGGCCAACGCCGTCTCGACCCACTCGGCGATGACGTGGGCATCGCCGACCTGCCCCAGCCCCCGCGCCCGGACCAGCGCCGCCGGATCGCCGCCCCGGCTGAAGAGCTCGGGCAGCAGGGCCTTGGCGGTCGGCTGGTTGATCGTGCCGCGGCCGACCAGGGCGATCAGATCGCCCAGCGCCTCGGGCGTCAGCGCGCACGCCTCGATCCCCGTGCCGCTCTCGGCCAGCAGGCGGAGCACCTCGGTCATGATCCAGTTGGACGCCGCCTTGCCGTTGCCGCACCGCCGTGCGACCGCCTCGAAGAAATCGGCGACGGGACGCTCGGCCGCCAGCACCTCGGCATCGTAGGGCGGCAGTCCGTACTCGGCCGCCAGGCGCGCCCGCCGCGCGGCCGGTCGCTCGGGCAGCGTCGCCCGCCACTCCGCGATCTGCTCGGCGCTCAGCACGACCGGCAAGAGGTCGGGGTCGGGGAAATAGCGGTAGTCATGGGCGTTTTCCTTGCCGCGCATCGACTCGGTCACGCCGGCGTCGGCATTCCAGCGGCGCGTCTCCTGCAGGATCACCCCCCCCGCGTTGAGCAAGTCCGCCTGCCGGACGATCTCGTGCTCGAGGGCCGCCTGGACCGCCTTGAAGCTGTTCAGGTTCTTGATCTCGATCTTGGTGCCCAGCCGCTCCGCGCCCGCGGGCCGCAGGCTGATGTTGGCATCGCACCGCATGTTGCCCTGCTCGAGGTTGCACTCGCCGACCTCGGCATAGACGAGCGTCTGGCGCAGCGCCTGGAGAAACGCGACGGCCTCGGCGGGCGCGCGCAGCTCGGGCTCGGTGACGAGCTCGATCAGCGCGACGCCGCAGCGGTTGAAGTCGACCCCGCTGAAGGTGGCATGGTGGACGCTCTTGGCCACATCCTCCTCGAGATGGATGCGGGTGATGCCGATGCGCCGGGCCGCCCCGCCGACGGTGATGTCCAGGTGCCCGCCGATGCAGATCGGGTGCGGATACTGCGTGATCTGGTAGTTCTTGGAGACGTCGGGATAGAAGTAGCTCTTGCGGTCGAACTTGCTGCAGCGGGCGATCTCGCTATCGAGCAGCATCCCCGCGATCGCCCCCAGCCGGACCGCCTCGCCGTTGATGGCCGGCAGCGTGCCGGGATAGCCGAGGCAGACGGGGCAGATCTGGGTGTTCGGCTCGGCGCCGGCCTGCGTGCCGCAGCCGCAGAACATCTTGGAGACCGTCTTGAGCTGGACGTGAACCTCGAGACCGATGACGACGTCGTACTTCACGGCCGACCTCCCCGCTCCCGCGCATGGAGTTCCTCGCAGGCCGCGGCCACGCGCAGCATGCGGTCCTCGGCAAAGGCCGGCCCCAGCACCTGGAGCCCGACGGGCAGCCCCGCCGCCGTCGTGCCGCAGGGCAGCGAGAGCCCGCAGATGCCGGCCAGGCTGGCCGCGACCGTGTAGCTGTCCCCCAGATAGAGGGCCAACGGGTCGGCCTGTCCCATGCCGGCCGGATAGGCGGGCGTCGGCGAGACGGGGGCGAGCAGTGCGTCGCAGCCGGCGAACGCCTGCTCGAAATCGCGGCGGATCAGCGTGCGCGCCTTGAGCGCCCGCAGGTAGTAGGCATCGTAGTACCCGCTGCTGAGCACGTAGGTCCCCAGCAGGATGCGCCGCTTGACCTCGCTTCCGAAGCAGGCGGCGCGCGTGCGGCAGTAGAGATCCTCCGGCGATTGCGGATCGTCGGCCCGCGCCCCGTACCGCACTCCGTCGAAGCGCGCCAGATTGGCCGAGACCTCCGCCGTCATGATGATGTAGTAGGTCGCAACGGCGTAGCGCGTGTGCGGCAGGCCGACCTCGACGATCTCGGCGCCGGCGTCGCGGCACCGGTCGGCCAGGCGGCGGACGCACGCCGTGACTTCGGGATCGTTCCCCTCCGCGAAATAGTCGCGCGGCAGCCCCAGCCGCAACCCGCGCACCCCCCCCTCGCAGCCCGCCACGTAGTCGGGTACCGGCTGGTCGACGCTGGTGGAATCGCGCGTATCCGGCCCCGCCATGACACCCAGCAGCAGCGCGGCGTCGCGCACCGTGCGCGTGATCGGCCCGATTTGATCCAGCGACGAGGCGCAGGCCACGGCCCCGAAGCGCGAGATGCGTCCGTAGGAGGGCTTGAGCCCCACGCAACCGCAGAACGAAGCGGGCTGCCGGATCGATCCGCCGGTGTCCGAACCCAGCGCGCCCAGCGCGATCCCCCCGGCGACGGCGGCGGCCGACCCGCCGCTCGACCCGCCCGTCACCCGGCCCGGCGCCGCCGGATTGCGCGACGGACCGTAGCACGAAGCCTCGGTGGTCGAGCCCAATGCAAACTCGTCCATGTTGGCGCGGCCGACGAACAGGGCGCCGGCCGACCGCAGGCGCTCGATCGCCGTGGCGTCGAACGGCGCCCGGTAGCCGTCCAGAATGCGCGAGGCGCAGGTGCAGGGCTGGCCGGCCACGCTGATGTTGTCCTTGATGACCAGCGGCACCCCCAGCAGCGCTCCGGCGCGCCCCGCGGCCAAGGCCGCGTCGGCCGCTTCCGCCTGGGCCAGGGCATCCTGCTCGTCGACCCACGTGTAGGCATTCAGCTCGCCCTGGCGCCGGTGGATGGCTTCCAGCAGGGCCGTCACAAGTTCGAAGGACGAAAAATCGCGTTGTCGCAGAGCCGTTGCCGCTTGCTGCAGAGATAGTTGTTCGAGATCAATCAGCTTCACAAACGCCCCTATTCGACAATTTTCGGCACCTTGAATTCCGTCAACGTCCGCACGGGGGCATTGGCCAACGCAGTTTCCCGTTCGAGGCCCGGACACAACGCATCGTCGCGGAAACGGTTCCCGGCGGGGAGACCATGCGAAGTTGGCTCGATGCCCTCGAGATCCAGCTCCGCAAGCTGATCCATGTAGGCCAGCACGCTACCGAGCTGATCCCCAAAGACCGACTCTTCCTGTTCCGTCAGCCGGATATGCGCGAGCTGCGCCACATAGGCGACATCCATGCCGCGGCTTGTTTCCGTCGTAGCCATGCGTGTTCCCTGTTCGTCGTCCGGCGGCTATTTATCCTCGGGGCGGATGACCGGCGGTGCTTCTGCGGGCGGCTCGGCGCCCCCCCCGGGGGCCGCGGCGGGCACAGCGTCAGGCGCGGCAACTTCCACCGCCCCGGCGACGGGCGCGGCGGCGGGCCCCGGCGGCACCGCATCCGTTTTGGGCGAGAACGTCACGACCGCCTCCGTCCGGTCCGCCGGCACAACCTGCCCGGCCGCCTCCGCCGGACAGGCTCCGGCCTTCCCATCGACGGGCGCGGTGGGAGTCTCGACCTTCCCGCGGGGCGCGCGGCGCCCGGGAGGCCCGTAGCGGCCATAGCGACGCTGCTCGGTGTTGCGCTCGACAAGGGTGAACTGGTGCGTCGCCGCCAAGCGGCGCCACTGCTCCGGCGTCAGCTTCAGCTGGCTGTTGACCGCATTGGCCACCTCGTGCAGTCGTCGGCCATCGACCACCGTGACCGGGCCCACGCCTGCGGCTGCGGCCTGAAGCTGGTTCACCGCGCCGCCCTCGCCGACCAGCACGAGCCGGTCGGCAACCAGCGCGGACCAGTCCGCGCGACTCAGGGCGGTCCATCTCCCCGCCACCGCGTCGAACCGCTCCAGCGACAGCATGTCGTCCTCGCCTGCATGGCAGATCAGCGTCACCGCGCGGGGAAACATCGACAGGAAATCGAAACCCAGATGAACCAGGTCATGCCGGGCTGGAACAGCCAACACGACATGATCCGCAGCGGCACCCATCAAGGGCGACAGCATCAACAAGCCGACAAGCCAGCATTTTCGAATGTCCATGTTCAACTCCTCTTCCGTCGCAACAGGCGAAACCGGAACAAGCCAGACGCCATTATCACCGCTGGGGATTCAACTGTCAACGCAAAGCCAAGCATCAGCCGCCGCGCCGCTGCCGCGTGATGGCCGCGGCCATCTCGATGATGAAGTCGCCGAGGGGGACCTTGAGGTCGTCCCGTTCGAGCGCGTAATGAATGTTGGTTTTGATGAAATCGAGATTGTTGCCCGCATCGTGCCGGATCGAGGCGACCTGGCAGCCGTGCAGGGGCCGGTTGCGGGCCAGCATGCGCAGGGCGTCCGTCAGTTGAATCTCGCCGCCCTTCCCGGGCCGCACCTGCTTGAGGGCGCCGAAAATCGCCGGTTCGAGGATGTAGCGGCTGGCGATTACCAGCCGGGAGGGTGCCTCCTCGGGCGCGGGCTTTTCCACCAGATCCCGGACGGTCCAGACCGGGCCCTCCAGCGGATCGCCGACAATCACGCCGTAGCGGCTCACCCGGGCCAGCGGCACCTCCTCGAGCGCGACCACGCAGGTCCCCA
>JAAYZJ010000169.1 GCA_012514915.1 Lentisphaerota bacterium
ATCCTCATCAAGCGGACCGTCCATGAGAAAGTCCTGCCGCGACAACGGCATGGCTGGAGAGGCGGGGAACGGCATGTAGGATGTTGCCGTATCGTTCCCGCGGGGAAGGCACGGCCGCGGTGGCGGCCTGTGGTCGGCAACGGGTCAAGAGTATGGGGCAACGCGGCCGGTGTGTCAAGCAGTGAGCCATTGACTTTCGGCCATCGTTCTGTCACGCTTTTCGACCGGTGCCGTTCGCGCGGAAGACGTGGTTGCGCGGATCGGCTGAAAGCGTGCGGATGACCGTGAAGAGAACGGAGCAGGATGAGAAGCGTCGAGGTGATCTCGGGCCGCCAGGCGGCGGCGCGCATTCCAGACGGGGCGACCGTCGCGACGGGCGGCTTTGTCGGCTGCACGCATCCCGAGGGGCTGACCGCCGCCGTGGAGGCCGCGTTTCTGGAAAGCGGGCATCCCCGCGGCCTGACGCTCGTCTATGCCGCGGGCCAGGGCGACGGCAAGACGCGCGGGTTGAACCATTTCGGACACGAGGGGATGCTCAAGCGCGTCGTGGGCGGCCACTGGAACCTCGCCCCGGCCATGGGCCGGCTGGCGATGCAGAACAAGATCGAGGCCTACAACTTCCCGCAGGGGGTGATCAGCCACCTGTTCCGCGAGATCGCCGCCGGCAATCCGGGGCGGATTACCCACATCGGTCTCAACACGTTCGTCGATCCGCGCCAGGACGGCGGCAAGTTGAACGCCTGCACGACGGAAGACCTCGTGGAGCTCGTCCGGCTCGCCGGTCGCGAGTGGCTGTGCTACAAGGCGTTTCCCCTCCATGTCGGGCTCCTGCGCGGGACCTCCAGCGATTCGTTCGGCAACATCTCGTTCGAGAACGAAGTCATCACGGCCGAGGCGCTCTCGATCGCCCAGGCTGTGCGCAACAGCGGCGGCCAGGTCATCGTCCAGGTCGAGCGGATGACGGCGGACTACTCGCGCGATCCCCAGAAAATCGTGATTCCCGGCATTTTCGTCGATGCCGTGGTGCTGTCCGATCCCGACCACCATCACCAGACCTACGCCGAAGCGGGCAACCCCGACTATCTGCGCCAGGGGGCGATCGACGCGCTGAACCTGCCGCGGATGGAGAGCGGTCCACGCCGCATGATCTCGCGCCGGGCCTTTCAGGAGATCGGTCGCGGCGCGATCGTCAACCTCGGCATCGGCCTGCCGGAGGGGATCGCCCAGATCGCGCGCGAGGAGGGACGTCTCGGCGAGATGACGATGACCGTGGAATCGGGGCCGATCGGCGGCGTGCCGGCCTCGGGGTTGAGTTTCGGCGCCTCGCGTTTCCCGCAGGCGATCATCGATCAGCCCTACATGTTCGATTTCTACGACGGGGGCGGCCTCGACGTCGCGTTCCTCGGCCTGGCCGAGTGCGATGGCCACGGCAACGTGAATGTGAGCAAGTTCAATGGGCGGGTCGCCGGCGTGGGCGGTTTCATGAACATCACGCAGACCGCCCGCAAGGTGGTCTTCGCCGGAACCTTCACGGCGGGCGGCCTCGAAGTCGCCGTTGACGATGGCACGCTGCGCATCGTGCAGGAGGGGAAGATCGACAAGTTCGTCGCGGCGGTCGAGCATCTGACCTTCTCCGGGGCCTATGCCCGGCGCAAGGGGCAGCAGGTGATGTATGTGACCGAGCGGGCCGTTTTCGACCTCACCGAAGAGGGGCTGCTGCTGGTTGAAATCGCCCCCGGCATCGATCTGGAGCGCGACATTCTGGCCCACATGGCCTTCAAGCCGCGGATCAGCGCGACGCTGCGCCGCATGCCGGCCGCGGTTTTCCACTGATACAGCCGAGCAATGGAGAGACGAACATGAAGCAACTATGGATAGGCGGCGCCGTCCGGACGGCGATCGGAGATTTGAGCGGGCAGTTCGCCGGTGTCGGCGCGGTGGAACTGGGGCGCGCGGCCGTGGCGGCGAGTCTGCAACGGGCCGGCGTGGCGCCGGACGTGGTCGACGAGGTGATCCTCGGCAACGTTCTGCAGGCGGGGCAGGGGCAGAACCCGGCGCGGCAGGTCGCGATCGGCTGCGGCGTGCCGCAGGCCGTGCCGTCCTATACGGTCAACCAGGTCTGCGGCTCGGGGCTCAAGGCGATCGATCTGGCCCGCCAGGCCATCCTGCTGGGCGAGGCCGGGGTTGTCGTGGCCGGCGGCATGGAGAGCATGAGCAATGCCCCCTACATCCTGCCTGCCCTGCGGCAGGGTGCGCGGCTCGGCGATGCCACCGCGCGCGACACCATCGTGTTCGACGGTCTGAGCGACGCGTTCGGCCGCTGCCACATGGGGATGACGGCCGAGAACATCGCCGCGTCCCATGGGCTGACGCGCGACGAGCAGGACAGGTTTGCCCTGGAGAGCCAGCGGCGCTACGCGGCGGCGCTCGCCCAGGGGCGACCGGGCGAGGAGATCGTGCCGGTCGTCGTCCGGCAGCGCCGCGGCGAGATGGTCGTCGACCGGGACGAGCATCCCCGCGCCGATGCGACGCTCGAGGCGTTGGCCCGCCTGCGCCCCGCCTTCAAGCCCGACGGCACGGTGACGGCCGGCAACGCGTCGGGGATCAACGACGGCGCCGCCGCGGTGGTGGTGACCGGGACGGCGGAGCTACTGGCGGCGGACGCGCGACGCGTGCGGCTGCGCGATGTCGTCTGCGTCGGCTGCGCGCCCGACATCATGGGGATGGGGCCGGTCGGCGCCGTGCGGAAACTGCTGGCGCGGCAGCGGCTGGCCGTGGACGATATCGATCTCTGGGAACTCAACGAGGCCTTCGCGGCCCAGTCGCTGGCGGTGTTGCGCGAGTTGCGCCTCGCCCCGGACCGGGTCAACGTGAACGGCGGCGCCATCGCCCTGGGCCATCCGATCGGCTGTAGCGGCGCGCGCATCGTGGTGTCGCTCATTCACCAGATGAAACGGCAGCAGGCGGCGCTGGGTGTCGCGTCGCTCTGCGTGGGGGGCGGCATGGGGCTCGCCATCCTCCTGGAAAACGACTAGGAAGGCATGACCATGGAACACACGATCATTGGCGTGGCGGGGTCGGGCGTGATGGGCGGGGGCATCGCCCAGATGTTCGCGGAACACGGTTTTCAGACGCTCGTCTGGGATACTTCGGCGGAACAGGCGGCCACCGGGGTCGCCGCCATCCGCAAGCGGCTCGACAGCGGGGTGGCCAAGGGCAAGCTGACGGCCGGGGAGGCGGCGGCGATTCTCGGCCGCATCCGGCCCGTCGCCGCGCTGGAGGAGCTGGCCCCCGCCGCCGTGGTTGTCGAGGCGGTCGTCGAGCAGGACGCGGTCAAGCGCGACCTCTACCGGCGGATCGAAGCCGTCGTGCCGCCCCGGACCGTCATCGGAACCAACACCAGCTCGCTCGGCGTGACCGGGCTGGCACGGGCGCTCGCGCGGCCGGAACGGTTCATGGGGATCCATTTCTTCAACCCGCCGACCAAGCTGGAACTGGTGGAACTGGTGGCCACGGAGGTTCTGGCGCCGGAGGTGCTGGCCTTCGTGCGCGACCTGCTCGTGCGCTGCGGCAAGTCGCCCGTGACCGTCCGCGATTCGCCCGGCTTCATCGTCAACCGCCTGCTGCTGCCGCTGATCAACGAGGCGGCGCGGCTGGTGGACGAAGGGGTGGCCGCCCCGGCGGAAATCGATCAGGCGATGCGGCTGGGGGCCCTCCACCCGGCGGGGCCGCTCCAGGTGGCCGATCTGATCGGGCTGGATGTCTGTCTCCGGATCCTCGAAACCCTGAGCCGCTCGCTCGACAACCCGTTCTACCGGCCGGCGCGCGCGCTGGTTGAGCGCGTCGAGGCCGGCCGCCTGGGGCGCAAGACGGGGCAGGGTTTCTACACCTATTAAGCGGGAGCGACGATGGACCTGCAGGGAAAACGATGCCTGGTGACGGGGGCGGGACGGGGGCTCGGGCGGCAGATTGCGCGGGAACTCGCGCGGGCGGGTGCGCGCGTCCATGTCTGCGACCTCTCCGACGCGGCCCTGGACGAGGTCCGCCGGGAGGAACCGGGCTGGGACTGCCGGGTCTGCAATGTGGCCGACGAAGCCGCCGTGCAGGCCCTGTTTGCCGCGGTCGCCGCGGAGGGGCCGCTCGATGTGCTGGTCAACAACGCCGGAATCACCCGCGACGGGCTGCTGCTCAAACGCGGCGACGACGGCATACGGACGCTGCCGCTCGAGCAGTTCCGGGCGGTGGTCGACGTCAACCTGACGGGCGTCTTCCTCTGCGCGCGCGAGGCGGCGCGGGCGATGGCGGCGCGGGGCGGGGTCATCGTCAACCTCTCGTCGGTGTCGCGGGCGGGCAACGTCGGCCAGACGGCCTATTCGGCCACCAAGGCGGGCGTCGATGCCATGACGGTGACCTGGAGCAAGGAGCTGGCCCGCTACGGCATCCGCTGCGTGGCCGTCGCGCCCGGCTACACGAACACCGAGATGGTCGCCGCCATCCGGCCGGAGATCCTCGACAAGATCAAGGCTCAGGTGCCGCTGCGCCGGCTCGGCGAGATGGACGAGATCGCCCGGACGATCCGGTTTGTCGTCGAGAACGACTTCGTCAACGGCAAGGTGATCGAGGTCGACGGCGGCCTGCGGATCTAAGCGCGGGCGCCCCGGCCGCCGTCACGTCACAAACCGTATTCCGCCGGCCGGAAACGGGTGGTGTCGACCTCGCCCAGCATGCGGTCGATGAAAGCCCCTTCGGAGGCAGGCAGGCCATCAAGCGCGTCGGTCAGAGTGTCGAGCCACGGTTTCTCGCGGTCGGTCACGCGCAGGAGGCCGTCGGCGACCCCCTCCCGGATGGAGGCGATGGCCTCGCGGGCGGCCGCGATTCCCGCCTGGTATGGGTCGCCGGCCGCGACGATGGCCTTGGCGATGCGCAGGGCGTTGACCGGCGCCAGCACCCAGGCCTGCGGATCGAGCCCCGCGTCGCTGCGCACCAGCCAGTCCCGCAGGCGCCCGGCGCCGCCGTCCGCCGCCGCCACGTTCATCAGGCGGCAGTCGTAGACGAGCTGCTCCAGCGAGCAGGTCGGCGCCATGCCGGCCAGCAGCTTGAGATGCTGCACCGATTCATTGCTCCAGGTGTCGCAGCAGGCGGCGGCGATGTTGCCGACGGGGCTGAAATGGGCGCAGGCCGCCGTTTTGCCCTCCATGGCCATTGGATAGCCGGTAATGGCCTTGAGGATGACATTCTCGTAGCCGCAGTCCTTTCCGGGGCCTTGCGCGCCGCAGGCGTAGGCGACCAGCGAGCGCACGGCCGTCACCGCGCGAACCACCGCCGCGAAGACGCGTGGAATGTAGTGCTTCTCCGCCAGCACCATCGCCGTGTTGCCGAAACCGCAGGCGGTGTCGCCCGCCGCGACCGCGCCGTGCCGGGCGGCAATGGCGGCGATCTCCGTCCACAGGAAGCGCATGTCCCGTACCCCGAGCACGCAAAGCGAGAAGATCACCGCCGGCAAGTCGCAGTTGGTCAGCGCCTCGTCATGCGTCTCCTTGCCGCCGACCGACTCGATGCTCAGCAGTTCCGCGCCGGCACCCGCCGCCCCGTCGAACGTCTACCCCGTCTACCCCCCTGTCAATTTGTCTGGTTTTCCCCCTTATTTAGTCTTATACTGTTCGTCGACAATTGAAAAGGTTGCTGACTATGGCTGATGACGCGTCCACTCCTGAAACCCCTCGTGATGATGCCGCTCCCGCCGCCGAGGCGGTCGTGACCCCCGAGCTGTTGCCGGCCGGCGTGCAGCGGATCAACATCGAGGACGAGATGACGACCTCCTACATCGACTACTCGATGAGCGTCATCATCGGCCGCGCGCTCCCCGATGCCCGCGACGGGCTCAAGCCGGTCCACCGCCGCGTCCTGTACGCCATGCAGGAGCTGGGCAACCTCCATTCGCGGCCCCACAAGAAATCGGCGCGCGTCGTGGGTGACGTCATTGGTAAGTACCATCCGCATGGTGACCAGGCCGTCTACGACACGATCGTCCGCATGGCCCAGGATTTCTCGCTGCGCTATCTGCTGGTCGACGGCCACGGCAACTTCGGCTCGGTCGATGGCGACCCCCCCGCCGCCATGCGCTACACCGAAGTCCGCATGCATCGGCTGGCCGAGGAGATGCTCGAGGATCTCGACAAGGAGACGGTCGATTTCGGCCCCAACTACGACGAGTCGCTCACCGAGCCGCTCGTGCTGCCGTCCAAGATCCCCAACCTGCTGCTCAACGGCTCGTCGGGCATCGCGGTCGGCATGGCGACGAACATACCGCCGCACAACCTCAACGAACTCGTGGACGGCATCACGCACTACATCGACCACCGCGACTGCACGGTCGACGACCTCATGGCCTTCATCCACGGGCCCGACTTCCCGACGGGGGCGATGATCTGCGGCGCCCGCCAGATCGAGGCGATGTACAAGCTGGGGCGCGGCCAGTTGACGGTCCGCGGCTGCGCCGAGATCCTGGAGGAGAAGCACCGCGAGTACATCCTGATCAGCGCGCTCCCCTACATGGTCAACAAGGCCAACCTCATCGCGAACATCGCGTCGATGGTCAACAACAAGGAGCTCGAGGGGATCTCCGACATCCGCGACGAGAGCTCGAGCAAGGGAATCCGCGTGATCGTCGAGATCAAGCGGGGCGCGATCGGGCAGATCGTCCTCAATGCCCTCTACAAGCACACGCAGCTCCAGACGACGTTCGGGGCCAACATGCTGGCGATCGACGACAACCGCCCGAAGGTGATGGACCTGAAGGAGATGATCCGCTGCTACGTGGACCACCGTTTCGAGGTGATCACGCGGCGCACCGCCTTCGAACTGCGCAAGGCCGAGGCGCGCCGGCACATTCTCGAAGGCCTGCTCAAGGCGCTCGATCATCTCGACGAGATCGTCCGCCTGATCCGCGCCGCCCGCGTGCGCGACGAGGCCCGCGCCGCCCTGATCGCCACGTTCGCGTTCAGCGAGAAGCAGGCCGACGCGATCCTGGAGATGCGCCTCTACCAGTTGACGGGACTCGAGCGGGACCGCGTCGAGGCCGAGCACCGCTCCGTCCTCGAACGGATCGCCTATTTCCAGTCGCTGCTGGCCGACGCCAGCCTGATCTTCGGCGTGATCAAGACCGATCTGCAGGAGCTCAAGTCCCGCTACGGCGACGCGCGGCGCACGGCGATCGTGCCGCTGGAGGGGGAAGTCGACATCGAGGACCTGATCGCCGACGCCCCCTGCGTGATCACACTCAGCCACAAGGGGTACGTCAAGCGCGTCGCCCTGAACGTCTACCGCGAACAGCGCCGCGGCGGACGGGGCGTCATGGGGGCCGCGACGCGCGAGGAGGACTTCGTCAGTTCGCTGTTCGTCGCCAAGACGCACGACACGCTCCTCTTCTTCACCACGTTCGGACGCGTGTTCGCCAAGCGGGCCTTCGAGGTGCCCGAGGCGGCGCGCACGGCGACGGGCAAGGCGATCGTCAACCTGCTCGAGCTGCAGCCCGACGAGAAGGTCGCCGCGCTGATGCGCATCCGCGCGTTCGCCGACGACCGCTGCATCCTGTTCGCCACCGAGCGCGGCACCGTCAAGCAGACGCTCCTCTCCCACTACCGCAACATCCGCCGCAACGGGCTGATCGCCATCAACATCGACGAGGGGGATCACCTGATCCAGGTCTGCCAGACCCGCATCGACGACCATGTCATCCTGGCCACCGCGCACGGACAGACGATCCGCTTCGGCGTCGAACAGGTCCGGACGACCGGCCGCAACTCGACCGGCGTACGCGGCATTGCGCTGGAGGAGGGGGACCGCGTCGTCAGCATGACGGTGGTCAGCCCCGAGGCCGCCTTCATGATCGCGACCTCGAACGGCTACGGCAAGCGGACCGCCTTCGGGGAGTTCCGCGTGCAGCACCGCGGCGGCAAGGGGATCATCGGCATCCAGACGAGCTCGCGCAACGGCGAGGTCGTCGCGGCGGCGGCCGTCCGCGAGGACGAGGCGCTGATGATGATGACGGCCAACGGGATGATCGTCCGCTCGCCGGTCGATCAGCTCCGCGTCATCGGGCGCAACACGCAGGGGGTGCGCCTGGTCAATCTCGACGCCGGCGATTCGCTGCTCGAGGTGATCGTGGTGCCGTCGGAGCCGACGCCGGAGGCGGTCGAGGCCCAGGCCGCCGCCGAAGCCGAAGCCAACGGCAAGGGCGACGGCCCAACCGGCGGCGCCGACGGCGACGAGGCGGCACCCCCTCAAGACGCCTAGCCGGCGGCACGTTGCCGGCGATCAGTCGACGATCACGGCGACGACGGTGGCCATAACGTGCCTGTCTCCCTCGGCCGCCCGAGGGGGACGGGCATGTCTGGGTTGAACCGCCAAGGCCGCCAAGGCACGGCCGATGCTTTCTGGCGCAGCGGGCGGCTGGGCCAGGTCGGCGGATCGTTTCACCGGAGCGCCAAGGGAAGAGGCGTTGCCGGGCGTCCCCGCCCGTGGCGCGTCTCGACGCGTCCTCGTCCTC
>JAAYZJ010000170.1 GCA_012514915.1 Lentisphaerota bacterium
CGGATGGTCTCGGCAAAGGCCTCGCGGGCCGCCGCGAAACGGTGCATGCGGGCCGAGAGGAGGCCAAGATGGTAGTACCCCAGTCCCTGCTCGGCATCGGCGAGGCCGGGGAGGGCCAGGACATGGCGCGCGGTGGCGTCGGCCGCCGCCTCGTCGCCAAGCATGAACTGGATGCCGGCGAGCTGGGCGGCCGCTTCGATCCGCTGGGTGGCCGTAATTCCCTCGATCGCCAGCAGGCGGCGGGCGGTGTCGGCGGCGGCGGCGAGATCCTTTGCCTTGATCCAGAAGCGGATCGTCTGGGCCAGCACGTCCGCCCGCTCCGGGTCGCCCAATCCCGCGATGGCCAGCGCGGCGTCGAGGGCCTGGCGTGCCTCGTCCATGTTGGCGTAGACCGAGCTCTCGGCCGCATTGTTCGCGACGGCGATCCACCCCTTGACGCGTTGCGCGGGGGTCAGGCTCTCGTCCCGGCCGATGTCACGCCATACCTGCCGCATCTGGATGGCCCGCTCTCGCGTGCGGAAGCGCATGAGCGTCTGGGCCTTGCGGTTGCGCGCCGCCAGCTTCTCGTCGGCGGAGAGGTCCTCGAGGGCGGCGATGGCGTCGTAGGCGGCCAGTGCATCATCCAGCCGTTCGAGTTTGCCGAGCGCGAGGTCGGCCACGGCGTAGAGCGCCTTGGCGCGGGCCTTGGCGTCGGCACCGGGCAGCGCGGCCGCCGCGCGGTAGCGCGCGACGGCTGCGGCGGCATCGTGGCCGTCGGCGAGCGTCTTGGCTTCCGCCATCAGATCGTCGATGGGGGCGGCCGAGGCGGTCAGCAGCAGCGAGGCGAGGAGAAAGGATGCCAGGCGGATATTCATCGGTTGCTCCTGTTGGAAAGGTTCGGGATCAGCGCAAGGCCTCGAGGGCGAGGATCCGGTCGATGATTTCGAGCCGGATCACGTTCATATCGCCGCCCGTGACGTCGATGTCGGCCAGGTACTGGAGCGCCCGGCGCCCGGCGTAGCGCCGCTCGATCCCGCCCGCGGCGTCGCGCGCCTCGAGCGCGAGCTGCCGCAGCCGGGTGGCGTAGCGGATGTCGTCGACGCCCTCGCGGAATCCCTCCCAGGCCATCGTGTCGACCAGCTCCCCGCGCGTGCAGTAGGCGAAGACCATCGGCTTGTAGGTGTCCTTGGAGAGATCGTTCCAGGGGTTGATCGAGAACGAGTAGTTGCAGAGCATGCTGAAGTTGTTGCGGTAAGGGGCAAGCCCGTACTGCTTGCGGATGTAGGACGGGTTTTCGACGCCGACATGCTGCGAGGCGTACCAGCCCACATACGCATGACCGATCTCGTTCCACTTGCGCGTCTGCTCGGCGTTCTCGGGGAAGGAGGCCGACGGGTGCATGTCGTAGATGTAGCCGCCCTTGTGGTAGAGGGCGCTGCTTCCCGCCGTGTAGAACTTAAACCCCATGTCCTGGTAGATCTTCCAGTGGGGCCGCATGTTGACGACCCAGGCCGGCCCCGGTTCGTCGCCGCTCTGGAGAAAGACGTTGATGTGCCCGAGGTGCTTCAGGAAGAACGCGCGTGTCTCCTCCGCGTAGCGACGGGTCGCCAGCAGCCCCTCGTGGGTGGTGTCCCGTCCCACGCGCATCGACGAGCCGATAATCACATCCATGCGCATCCCCGCCTCGCGCGCCAGTTCAAGCTGCCGCC
>JAAYZJ010000010.1 GCA_012514915.1 Lentisphaerota bacterium
CAGGTGGGGCGACGGCGTCCCCGCCTAGCCGCAGTCGCGGTGCGATTTTGTTCCCCGGTTTTCCGTTGCCCCGGGGCACCGCACGCGGTAAGATGCATCATTTGTGCATGCCGCACACGGGAGCGACTGTCCGATGAGTGTCGATGTTGTCTTGGTTGGCGTGGGGGGCTATGGAGCCGCCCACTTGAACGTCATGCGTCCGGCGATCGAGCAGGGCGCGATGCGCCTGGTGGGGGCGGTCGATCCGGCTGTCGAGCGCGCGACGGACTGGCCCGATCTCCAGTCGCGCGGCATTCCCGTCTGGAAGGATCTGGAAGGGTTGTGGACGTCGGGCGTGCAGGCGTCGCTCGTCGTCCTGGCCACGCCGATCCAGTTCCATGCTCCGCAGACCTGCGCCGCGCTCGACCGGGGGGTGTCCGTGCTGTGCGAGAAGCCGGCCGCGGCTTCGCTGGCGGAGGTCCGGCGGATGGCCGAGGCGCGCGACCGCGCCGGCCGGCTGGTGGCCGTCGGCTACCAATGGTCGTTCTCGACCGCGATGCGGACGCTCAAGCGCGACATCGCCGCCGGGCGCTACGGGCGGCCGCGGCGGCTGCGCACCTGGGTCTCGTGGCCGCGCGACGCCGCCTACTTCGGGCGCAACAATTGGGCCGGGCGCATCCGCGACGCCGCCGACCGGCTGGTCAACGACAGCCCGGTCAACAACGCGACGGCGCATTATCTCCACAACATGTTCTTCGTCCTGGGACTTGAGGGCCTCGGGGCGGGCGCCCGGCCGGCCGCCCTCGAGGCGGAGCTCTACCGCGTGAATCCGATCGAAAACTTCGACGCGGCCTGCCTGCGCGTCGCGACGGACGACGGGGTGGAAATCCTCTTCTACAGCGCCCATTGCGTCGACCAGAGCAACGTGCCGACGTTCATCTACGAGTTCGAGCAAGGCACCGTGACCTACGGCCAGCACGACGGCAAGGTGATGGGCACCCTCGCCGACGGGACGACGATCGACTATGGCAAGCCCGATGCCGACGCGATGGCGCGCAAGCTGGGCGATACCCTCGCGGCGGTGCGGGATGGCACGCGGGAGACCCCGTGCAGTCTGGAAGCGGCCGCCATGCAGACCCGCGTGATCGACGCCCTGCAGCAGATGACCATCATGACCCTGCCCGCCGCCGACTGCCGGGCGCGGGTCAACGAGCAGGGCGTGGCGCTGACCTACTGGCCGGGGCTCTACGAGGCGATCCGGCAGGGATTCGACCAGGGGCGGCTCTTCTCGGAGATGAACCTGCCCTGGGCGGCCCCGGCGCAGCGGCTTGCGCTCGACTAAGCGGAATATGCGGCGTCGATCCACCCACGGAGCGAATTGAACAAGGCAACCCCCTCGGCCCGGACGAGATCGTCGCGCGCCAGACGCCGCTCGGCGACGCGCCCACGTCGCAGCAGGTGGGCGCGGTAGACGCCCGGCAACAGACCGCAGGCGAGGGGCGGCGTGTACCAGGTGCCGCCAAGACGCAACGCCAGGTTGGCTATGGTCGATTCGGTCAGTTCGCCGCGCGTGTTCCACAGCCATGAAGCGGCGGGGGACAGTGACCGAACCGGGACGGGCGATGCGGCCGAGGTCGTTGCGCAGCATGTCCACGATGCCGCGGGCCGTCGCCTCCTCGATCCGGTGGAGCAGCGGGACGACCTCCGCCGGCGTGTCGGCTGTCAGGACGTGCACGGGGTTGGCGAAGAGGAGCCAGCGCGAGGCGCCGCCGGGGGGTGAATCGCGCAGGATGACGGTGCCGGGATTCGTGGGGTCGAAAGACATGGCGTGTTCCGCGGGAAGGCTCTCACGCGTCGGCGGCATACAGGGGGTGGCGCTCCGCCGCCAGACGGACCAGGCTGCTCAGCAACTCGGGATAGCCGATGCCCGACTGCTCGGCGGCGGCCGCGATGCTCGCCTCGCTGTCGAGGTCGGCGTTCGGGTTGACGTCGAGCACCAGAAAGTCGTCGCCGCGCATGCGGATGTCGAGGCGGGCGTAGTCGCGGCAGCCGAACACGCGGTAGGTCTCCCGGCAGATGTGCTCCAGGCGGTGCCGTTGGCCCTCGGTCAGCGGTGCGGGTATCCGGCTCTCGATGGCTTGGTAGTGGTTGGATTCGGGAATGAACTTGGCGTCGTAGGTGCAGAGGCGGTCGCGCAGGTCGCCGAAGGCGGAGAAATCCATTTCAACCACCGGCAGCACGGCCGGGACGCCGTTGCCCCAGAGGGCCACATGGAATTCGCGCCCGTCGATGAAATCCTCGACCAGCGCCGGCTGGTGGAAGTTCGCGCGGATATAGGCGATGCGCGCCCGCAGTTCGCGGTGGTCGCGCACGACCGACTGCGCGTTGAGCCCCAGGCTGCAGTGCTCGCGGGTGGTCTTGACGATCGCGGGAAAGAGATTCCAGTCCCCGGACGCGTCATCGTCGAAGACCTGCCAGGCGGGCGTGGGGATGCCGTGCATCTCCAGCAACCGCTTGGTTTCCGCCTTGTCGCCGGCCAGTCGGATGGTGTCGGGGGGGGAGCCGGTGTAGGCGAACCCCGCCTGTTCGAGCAGCGTGACGACCAGATGCTCGCTGTAGGGGATGCCCGGCAGGCTCTCGCACTGGTTGAAGACGATGTGCTCCGCGGAGGCCCGGCGGTCCAGAAGGCGTTCCAACGCGTCGTGGTTCAATTCGGCGCGGCGTACGGGATGGCCGGCCCGGCGCAGGGCGTCGACCATGCGCAGATTGCAGGCGAGCGCCTCCTCCGTCTCCAAGGGGCTCCAATCGGGCTCGACATTGTAGAGGAACAGAACCGGCAACTTTTTGGCGGCGTACGCGGCGGGCATCCCTTCTCCTTGCGAGACTGGTCGCGCCGGTGCGAAAGCATGCCGCCTGCCCGGGCAGCAACGGACGCGCCCGTCTCGTTTCCGGGAATGTAGCATCCGTGACGGCCACTGTCGAGTATGTGTTGAGTACAAGAGAGAATCAGGTGGCCTGATTTCGGCATTGAATTCGGCGCCTGCAATCCGCATAGTATGATCTCAACAACCTCGCACACGCGCCATGCAACGCTACGCCATCGACACGATCGACCAGCACGCCGCCCTGTTCCGCGGCAAGCGGCTTGGGCTGATTACGAACCCATCGGGCGTCAATTCCAGTTTCGCCGCGACGGCCACGCTGCTGGCGGAGCGGTTCGACCTGGTGGCGCTGTTCGGGCCGGAGCATGGCGTGCACGGCAATCTCCAGGCCGGCGTCGAGGCGGAGCCGGGGCGGAACGCCCTGCTCGGCATTCCCGAGTACAGCCTCTACGGGAAGACGGGCCGCCTGACCGCCGACCGGCTGGACGGTGTCGACCTGATGGTGTTCGACATCCAGGACATCGGGTCGCGCTACTACACCTATATCTACACGATGGGGCAGGCGATGGCCGACTGCGCGGCGGCCGGCGTCCCGTTCGCCGTGCTGGACCGTCCCAATCCGCTGGGGGGCCTGGCCGCGGAGGGGACGCTGATCCGCCCCGCCTTCCACTCGTTTGTCGGCAACTACGGGCTCCCGGCGCGCCATCCCCTGACGATCGGCGAGATGGCCCGCCGCATCAACCGCGTCGAGCAGCTCGGGTGCGACCTGACGGTGGTTCCCTGTCCCCGCTGGGACGGCGCCCCCTTTCCGCCCGGCGGGTCGTGGTTGAATCCCTCGCCCAACATGCCTTCGGCCACGACGGCGCGGGTGTACAACGGCACCTGCCTCTTCGAGGGGACCAACATCTCCGAGGGGCGCGGCACCACGCGGCCCTACGAGATCATCGGCGCGCCCTTTGTGCCGCACGAGCGGCTGGCCGCCCTCCTGAACGAGCGGTGCCTCCCCGGGGTCCGCTTCCGTCCCTGCTGCTTCACGCCGACCTTCAGCAAGCACCAGGGGGAGATGTGCCGCGGCGTCCAGTTGCACGTGACCGACTGCGACGCGTTCAACGGGTTCGAGGCGGGCGTCACGCTGTTCCAGACGCTGCGCGGGATGACTCCGGAGTTTGAAATCTCGTCGCCGACGCACCTGAACCACCTCTTTGGCGACGATGCGCTCCTGCGCGGGGAGGAGCCGCTCGAGTCCCTGCTGGCCCGCGGCCGCGCCGAGAGCGCCGCCTTCCTGCGCGAGACGGCGCAAGACCGGCTGTATGGCAATGTTATTGCCCCTTCCGGCGGCGGGTGCTGTACTTGGCGGGCGACTCTTTTACGCTGAAGCCGATCTTGCGCGGGGGTGGCGGCGGCGGGGCGGGATGCTCCGGCGGGTCGATCAAGTCGAGGATGCGCCGCATGACATCGACGATGGCGGCATCGTGCGAATCGAGGCGCGACTTGACCTCGCGTTCGAGTGTGGCCAGCTTGCGGGCGAGCTCGCGGGTATCGGAGAGCGCGGTCCGCATTTTCGCGAAGGCGCGCACCACGAGACGCTCATTTCCACGGCCCGTTTGCTGTTGAGCACGTTGGCCGCCATGAGCGCGCCGTGCTCGGTGAAGACGCGGGGAGGATATTTACGATGACCGCCGCGCTTTAAGATCACATTGCGTGATCTTAAAGCCGTAACAGCTTCCCATTCGACTTTGGAAAGCGTGAAGGAAAAGTCCTCGGGAAAGCGATCAGGGTTGCGTTTGACCTGCTGGTTGAGCGTGCGAACCTCCACCCCGTAGATTTCCGCCAGGTCGCTGTCGAGAATCATCCTCTCTCCCCGGACAGTGAAAATCCGGTCTTGCAGATCGGGCACGACCGCCATGTCCTGCTTGACTCGCCTCTCTTGGGTTGTGTTCATGTATTTCTCTCCACAATCGCGATTTCCGGGGGCGGGGGTGCCGTAGAGGGCGGAGACGAGGCGGTCGATCTCGGCTTCGAGGGGGGTGTCGGCGGCGGGATGCCCCCAAGGGG
>JAAYZJ010000171.1 GCA_012514915.1 Lentisphaerota bacterium
GCCGGCCGCGGACATCACGGCCGACGATTTGCGCGCCTACGGCAGGCGGGAGTGAGCTTCTCCGATTGCCAGACAAGCGCCCTCCCCGTATACTTGCTGCCATCATGCCTACCGACAGTACCGACAACGCATACCGCGAGCAACGCATCCGCAACCTGAACGCTCTTTCGGAGCACGGGCATCACCCGTACGGCGAGGCGTTCACACGCAGCGGCACATTGGCCGAGCTGCGGGCGGGGTTCGAGGAGGGGCGCGAGGTGCAGGCGGCCGGCCGTCTGATGGCGGTGCGGGCCATGGGCAAGAGCGTGTTCGCCGACTTGCGAGACGGCACGGGCCGCTTCCAGCTCTATGTGGGGCGCAAGGACTTGCCCGAAGCGCTGTTCGACGCCTTCAGCCTGCTCGACCTCGGCGACCACATCGGCGTCGCCGGCACCCTGTTCGTCACGCGCACGGGAGAACCGAGCATCCACGTCACCTCCTGGAAGCTCCTCTCCAAGGCCATCCTGCAGCCGCCCGAGAAGTTTCACGGCCTGGTCGACACCGAAGAGCGCTACCGCAAGCGCTACCTCGATTTGGTCGCCAACCCCGACGTCCGCGCCCGTTTCAACATCCGCATCCGCATCATGCAGGAAATCCGCGCCTTCCTGGCGGCCCGCGGGTTCCAGGAGGTCGAGACGCCGATGATGCAGCCGCAAGCGGGGGGTGCCGCGGCGCGGCCGTTCGTCACCCGCTACCACGCGCTCGACTGCGAGATGTACATGCGCATCGCGCCGGAACTCTACCTCAAGCGCCTGCTCGTCGGCGGGTTCGACAAGGTTTTCGAGATGAACCGCAACTTCCGCAACGAGGGACTCGACCGGACGCACAACCCCGAGTTCACCGTGCTCGAGGTGTACGAGGCCTACGGCGACCGTCACACGATGAAGCGCCTCATCGAGGAGTTGCTGCCGCACCTCTGCCGGCAGGTGCTGGGCCGCCTGTCGGTCGAGTCGGCCGAGACGGGCGAGAGCATCGATTTCACGCCGCCGTACCGCGAAGTCGCCTACCGGGATCTGGTACGCGAACGGATGGGCGACGGCTGGTTTTCGCTCGACGCCGCCGCCGCGCGCGCCGCCGCCGAGGCGGCCGGCGTGGCGGTCGATCCGCAATGGGACCATCTGATGATCACCCACGAAGTCTACGACAAGCTGATCGAAAAGACGCTGCGCCAGCCCACGTTCGTCACCCGCATTCCGCGTCCATTCGTGCCGCTGGCCAAGGCCTGTTCCGACGACCCGGCGCTGGCCGATGTGTTCGAGTTCGTCGTGGCGGGCAAGGAGCTGTGTCCGGGCTACACGGAGCAGAACGATCCCTTCGAGCAGCGCCGGGCCCTCGCGGCGCAGGCGGGCGACAACACCGAGAGGATCGACGAGGACTTCATCACGGCGCTGGAGCACGGGATGCCGCCGGCTGGTGGCCTGGGACTCGGCATCGACCGGCTGACCATGCTCCTCACGGGGACCGAGGCCATCCGCGACGTCATTCTGTTCCCGCAGTTGAAGGCGCGCTAGCGCGGCGGCGGACAGGCCGCGTAGCACGCGGCGATCTGCTGGACGGTGCGCTGGATGTCGAACCGTTCACGCACGCGCCGCCCCGCCGCCTCGGCCAGGCACCGCCGCCGTTCGGCACCGCGCAACAGGCGATCGATGGCGTCCGCCAGCGCCTCGGGGCTATCGGCATCGACCAGCAGGCCCGACTCGCCGTCGACGAGGATGTCGCGCGGCCCGCCCCGGTTCATGGCGATTACGGGCGTCCCCACCGCCATCGCCTCGCAGATCACGCGGCCGAAGGGTTCGGCATCGGCGGGATGCACCAGCACATCGAGCGCCCGCAGGAACAGCAGCGGGTCGGCGGCCGGCCCCCACAGGATCACCCGCCGGTCGCCCGCGCCGGCGGCGATCCGGCGCCGCAACGCCTCCAGCGTGCGGGTGTGCTCCCCTGCCCCGTCGCCACCGGCCAGGACGACGCGCGCCTCCGGCTGACGGGCGGCGAGGCGCGCCGCGGCCGCAACAAGGCGATCATGGCGTTTCCAGGGCGCGAAATGGGCGAGCATCCCGACCAGCGGCACGTCGGCCGGGAGGCCCAGCACCCGGCGCGCCTCGACGCGGCCGGGCAGCGCGGCGGCATCGGGCAGGACAATGCCGTTGGGAATCAGGTGGATGCGATCGTGCAGCGCGACGGGCAGCAGGGCACGGAGTTGCGCCTCCACGGCCGTCGAAATGGCGATCAGCACGCGCGCGCGCCGGGCGCCCAGCCGGGCGGCCGCCGGATGCAGCGCGAGGTCGCGCACGTGCCAGATGCAGGGAGGCGTCTGCACGGGGCCGACGGCCAGCAGCGCCGTCAAACTGTTGGCATGGATCCAGTCGGGCTTGAAGGCGCGCCGCACGCGCCGCAACTGACCGTGCGCGACGACCAGGTCGATCCAGCCCCGCACCGGGAGCGGCCGAAGCCACCGTGGCCGGTGCAACCGCACGGCGATCAGGGGGAAGACGGCGAGGCCCCGCTTCGTCAACGCCTCGGCCAGCGGCCCCTCCGGACAGGCGACGGCCATCTCATGCCCCAGGCCGGCCAGCCGCTCGACGCAGTCGAGCAGACTGCGCTCGGCGCCCCCGAGGAACGCGACCGTGTTGACCCAGAGCACCCGCATAGGGGCTCATCGTACCATGTTTCTACTGACGCCGCACGGGCTTTGCGCTACATTAGCGGCCGTCCGTCGCCTGGACGGGCCGCTACGTCCTGCGTCGACGCTCCCCTCACCTTGCATGCCCCGCCACACGCCATGAACCGAGTGACCACCTCCATCGCTTTGCTCTGCTGCAGCAATGTCTTCATGACGTTCGCCTGGTATGGCCATCTGCGCAACATGAGCCACCGCCCCTGGATCATCGCGGCGCTCTGTAGCTGGGGCATCGCGCTGTTTGAATATCTGCTCCAGGTGCCCGCCAACCGGATCGGGCACACCGTGATGCCCGTCGGACAGCTCAAGATCCTTCAGGAGGTGATCACGCTGACGGTCTTCATCCCGTTCTCCATCCTGTTTCTGAAGGAGAAACTGACGCTCGACTATCTCGGCGCCGGCATCTGCCTGCTGGGGGCGGTGTTCTTCATCTTCCGCACCAAGATTTTCGGCGGTTGAGTGTAGCGGCTCACCGGCGTCGGAAGGGCTTGCCCTGCGTAGCTTTGGCGAAGCCGGGTCCCCGCAAGCCGCAACCGTGCCCGCGAAGCGCCTCCTTCCCGGGCTACACCTTCTGAATCAAGTAATAGATCGACGGGAAGTCGCCGCCCAGGGTGAAGCGCAGCTTGCCGTCGGCCAGGCGCGCCTCGACGGGACCGCAGATCATCCCCTCGCTGTTGATCGCCGCGATGCTCAATCCCGCGACCGTCGTGTCGAGCTCGATTTCCACCTCGATCACCTCGGCCAGGATCGGTCCGTGCCCCCGGTCGTACTGCAGCGTCCGGTCGTCGTTGTAGACCGCGCCGGTGTTCTCGGCGCGTCCCACCGCCGTCAGGAGGATGTTGTCGCTCTCTGCGAGCGGTGCGTCCGTCAGCGAGCTGAGGGCGATGACGGCGAAATCGGTCTGGCAGTGGAGGCGCAGCCCGTTGAGCTGCAGCGGGCCCACACGCCCCAGAAACCCGTAGGCGGCCTTGGTGCGCGGCGTGTCGATCGTGGCATAGCGCTCGCGGACGTTGCGGTAGAGCTCGCCCGTGTCGGAACGGATTTCGGCGGCATCTTCAGGCACCACGCGCTCGTCGAGTCCCAGTTGACGGGGGGCGCGCGCCAGGGCACCCGGCAGGCGCATGCCGATCTTGCTCACCTCGCAGGCACCGCACAGGGGCAGGCAGTGCGCCACGCCGAGCAGGCCGGGCTGATCGGCCGTGGCGGGATGATCGGCCTGCCGCAGGCCGGGCAGCACGCACTCCATGACCTGCCGCGCCTCCTGCACGTCGCCACGTCGCAGGATGATCGCCGCATGGTAGAAGAGACCGAACTTGGCGGGGTCGTTGAAGGTGTCGAAGACGCCGCCGCGGTAGGGCACACCCGCCAGAGCCCCGCTGGTGACCGGGATCGCGATCATGTCCGACCGCTCGCGGCAGTCGTAGCGATAGGTGTGGATGGCCGTGCCCGACCAGCCCTGCAGGGCCGTGACCGCCGCGAGATTCAGCACCGATTCGGCGCGCCATTCGCCAGGCCATGGCTCGTCCCACTCGGAGACGAAAAACGGGCGATCGAGCACCCGCATCATGGCCAGGCCGCGGTACCAGGCGTCGACACTGCCCAACATCGATTCGGGCTTGACACGCTTCTCGTGCGGTTTCCAGCCCCAGTTGTAGAAGTACGTGTGGCTGTCCATGAAGGGCATGTCCCGCTGCGCCGCGAGCGTCCCCGCCCCCCCGACCGACCAGTTGGTTCCCGTGATGGGTATTTTGACGCCGATCGCGCGAAGATGGCTCAGCATGCCGTCGAAGTATTCCTTTTGCAGCCCGACGACAAATTCCGCCGCATGCTCGTCAAAGGTCTCGAAAGCCACGGGGCGGGCCACCGGTGGCAGGCCGCGCGCCTGGCGCCAGGCCAGATACCGCTCCTCCAGTTGCCCGCGGTAGGGTTCGATCAGCGTGGCGATGGTGCCGAACATCTCGTTCTCGTTGGCGATCTCCGTCAGGGCGATGGCGGGATCGTCCTTGTAGGCGAGCCGGGTGTAGGGGTTGACGTGGTTCCAAATCTGGTCGCAGAACTCCTTCTGCAACTCGATCAGGCGCGGATCGAAGTTGGAGTACGGGCGGCCGGCATTGCGGATCTGATCGGCGGCGGCGACGCCGTCGCCGCTACGGAACCGGCGGTAGGTCAGCATGTCGAGGTAGACGTAGATCCCCTCGCGCTTCAGACAGTGGATCAGGTAGTCGAGCCGCTCCATGCTCTCGGGGTCGAGGCTGCGCGTGTTCTCGAGGCGCTTGCCCTTGGTGAACTGGAAGATGTTGGGCGTCGACCAGTCGCCTTCAAGCTGATGGAAACGGACCAGGTTCACCCCGAACTTCGCCAGACGGCGGGCCACCTTCTCGCTGTAGTGATGCGGCGGAAAATTGGCGGCGCTGTTGAAGTTGGTGCCCCAGAAGCGGGCCTCCGTGCCATCCTCGAAGACCATCCGCCCGTCGCGGCAGGTCA
>JAAYZJ010000172.1 GCA_012514915.1 Lentisphaerota bacterium
CGCCCAGTTCCGCAGCAAGTTCGAAGCGGAGCAGGTCAGCTTCAAAGGGACTTCGGGCATTGGTGTGATCAGCGATTACGAGGATCAGCCGTTGCTGATCACCTCGCACCTGGGCACCTACGCGATTGCCACGGTGTGCTGCATCCGCAACCTCGACGAACTGGCCAAGACCCTGTTCGCCGTCCGCCGCGGCCATTTTTCCGAAACCAGCGGCCAAGGGCTTAATCCGACCGAGATGATCGCCGCGCTCATCGACACGCAGGCCAGCATCGAGGAGGGGCTGCTGCATGTCCAGGAATCGGTCGAGGGTTCCTGCTCGGTGCTGATCCTGACCGAGAAGGGCGAACTCTTCGCGGCGCGCGACCGCTACGGGCGGACACCCGTGATCCTCGGCCGCAAGCCGGGGGCCATGGCGGCGGCCATGGAATCGTGCAGTTTTCCCAACTTGGGCTACCAGGTGGACCGCGAACTCGGCCCCGGCGAAATTGTCTGCCTCCATCCCGACGGCGACGAGGTGCGGGCGTTGCCTCGTCCGGAGCTCCACATCTGCGCTTTTTTCTGGGTCTATTTCGGGTTCCCCGCATCGTCGTACGAGGGGATCAACGTCGAGGCCGCCCGCTACCGCAGCGGCGAGGCGCTGGCACGGAGCAGCCCGGTCGAGGCCGATTTGGTGGCCGGTGTTCCCGATTCGGGGGTCGGCCACGCGCTCGGCTTCGCGCTGGGGGCCGGGATTCCCTACAAGCGCCCCTTCGTCAAGTACACGCCAACCTGGCCGCGCAGTTTCATGCCTCCCGAGCAGCATCTCCGCGCCCTGATCGCCAACAAGAAGCTGATTCCCATCCGGGAACTCATCCAGGGGCAGCGGATGATCTTCTGCGACGACTCGATCGTCCGCGGCACGCAGCTCCACGAGCAATCCAAACGGCTCTACGACGGCGGGGCGCGCGAAATCCATATGCGGGTCGCCTGCCCGCCCCTGCTGTTCGGCTGCCGCTTCCTCAACTTCTCCAGGTCGGGGTCGGAAAACGAACTCTTTGCCCGCCAGATCGCCCGGCAGTTGGATGGCGACCAGGTCGACTACCATGATTTCTGCAATCCCGATTCGGACCGCTATCGGGCGATGATCGAGCGCATACGCAGTCGTTTGGGACTGACCACGCTGCACTACCAGCGGATGGAGGACATGATCGAGGCGATCGGTCTGCCGCGCGAGCGGGTCTGCACCTACTGCTGGAGCGGCAAGGACATCTCCTGTCATGGCGGCTGCGGGGGATGCGCGAAACCGGCCTAGCGCCAGCCGCGACGGCGCGGTATCGGGAGGTTCCTCGTGAAGACCATCGGCTTCATCGATCACGTCATCGACGAGTGGCATGCCAACAACTACCCGGCCTGGATCCGGCGCCTGGGGGCGGGGGCGTTCGAGGTGACGCTCGCCTGGGAGGAAGGGCCGGTGCCGCCGGGCAAAGTCGATCTTGCGGCCTGGTGCGCGCAACAGCAGGTCCGCCCGGCCCGCAGCGTGCGCGAGGTGGTCGAGCAGTGCGATTGCCTCGTGGTGTTGTCGCCCGACAACATGGAGCGTCACGAAGCACTGGCCGATCTCCCCCTGCGTAGCGGCAAGCCCGTCTATGTCGACAAGACGTTCGCCCCCTCGCGCGCCGCCGCCCGCCGCATGTTCGACAAGGCCGCACGCCACGGCACCCCCCTGTTCACCACGTCGGCCCTCCGCTATGCGCAGGAATTGCAGGCGGCCCTGGGCGGCGACCTGGCCGGCGGGCGCGTGCCACTGGCTGTCGTCGACGGCGTGCATGATTTCCGCCGCCAGTACGCTGTGCACGCGGTCGAAATGCTGGTGATGCTCATGGGGCCCGGCGCGCGCCGCCTCATGCAGGTCGGGACACCCGTGACGCCCGAGATCATCGTCGATTACGGCGATGACCGCCGGGGCGTGCTGCAGTTCAAGCGGCCCGGGTTCAAGGTTTTTGCCGAGACGGCGGACGGCGCAACGCTGGGATTCGACGTCAAACAGGATTTCTGGACGGGCCCCGGCGGCTTCATCGTCCATTTGCTGCGGTTCTTCGACACGAGCGTGCCGCCGGTGCAGCCGGCCGAGACGCTGGAGGTCATGCGGTTGCTGGAAGTCGGCGCCCGCGCCGTCGACCGTCCCGGCGTCTGGCTACGGTGCTGATGCCGCTTCTGGCGGCTTGGCTTACGATCAGTCGGCCTGCCTCAGGACCACCGCACTCGCCGTACCGTCCGCACCCGCGGTCAGGATCAGGGCGGGAAGTGCTTCCGGTTCGAGGAGTGCGCAGGCCGCCATCAAGGCGCCGCCGGCACCTTCGGTGTCCCCGAGGAGATCGTCCAATGTCCGGACGGGCCAGGCGGCATCGCCGAGGGCGTCGGCCGCGAGCCGGTTGGCCAGACAACGCTTGATGGCCTGCGGCCTTAGTCCTGCGTCCTCCAGGGCGGCGGTAATCGCGCGTGACACCGTCTCGCGGATGGCCTGTGGCGCGCCGCTCGCAGTTGCTCCGCCCAGCAGATGGGCGAGCGGCGCCAGCCCGCGTGCCCGTGCCGTCTCCCCGCGCTCGATCAACAGGACTGCGGCGCCCTCGCCGGGGGGCGCGTCGCAGCCGGCCGCCAGCCGCGCGCGCCAGCGCGGCAGGCTGAGCCCCTCCGCCCCGCCGGCCAGCACCAGGTCGGCTTCGCCGTTGCGGAGCGTGTCGAGCGCCGCGATGAGGGCCTGCGTCGAGGCGGCCGCGCCGCTGACGAAGTTGAGATGCGGCCCCCGGATTTCCCACTCCATGGCCGCGAGGCTGATGGCGGCGTTGGCATAGCTGTGGGGAAAGAGGATGGGCTTGACCAGGCGCGGCCCCTTCTTGACGTAGTCGTCGAAAAAGAGTCCCAGCGTCTGCAGGGCGCCCCAGGCGCTGCCGATCGCGAGCCCCGTCCGCTCGGGCGGAAACGGGGAGGGATCGATCCGTCCGGCGCGGCGGGCGAGGGCGGTTGCCGCCAACAGCAATTCGCTTTGCCGGTCCAGGTAGGCCTTGGGGGTCGGCAGGATATCCACGAGGGTAAAATCGGGAACCTCGCCGGCGAGCGGTTCGGCCCCCTCGGGCATGGTCGCGCGCGTGGGGGGAAAGCAGGCCGATCCGCCCTCGGCCCAGGCGGCGGCCGATTCCTCGCGCCCGATGCCGAGGGCGGAGAGGAGATCGAAGGCGGAGATGACGATGTCGTTCGCGGGCATGGCTCGGGTCAGGCGGGGGTGAAGAGGACGGCGGCGTTACAGCCGCCGAAACCGGCGGAGTTGGACAGCACGCACTTCAGGGAGACGGTCCGCGGGGCGCCCGTGACCAGGTCGACGCGCGCCTCGGGATCGGGCGTCTCGAAATGGAGGGTGGGTGGGATCACTC
>JAAYZJ010000173.1 GCA_012514915.1 Lentisphaerota bacterium
GCACCTTGAGCTGGTGCGGCGGCAGGTCGGCGGGACAGTTGCCCAGCTCCAGGGCAACGATGTAGATGAAGGACTGGGGCAGGGGACGCTTGCGGGCCGGGGCCTTCATGACCGATTTAAGATCGGCCGTGATGGCGGCAAGCAGATCAGGATCCAAGTTGTGATTGTCGATTTTCATGGGCAACGTCCCTTGCACGCAACGTGCGTTGCGAGCGGCGCGAGTGAAATCCTCAGAACCACACGCTCATGCCGATTGAACACCGCACTATAACGGATTCACTTGTTTAGGTCAATCCCGCCGCGTCATCCTCAAATCCTCGAAAATCCTCCTCAAATCAAGACGCATGGGACGCCGTGATTTCGCCCACCTCTCGATGCGCAGTCATCGCACACCTGTCGCTCGCCGATTACCGGGGGAATCGGTGTTGAATGTCCGCCGGGTTTTGTTAAGATGCGGACGTGGCATCCGGGGGACGATGGGGTGGCCCGTCGGCCGGGGTCTGGCGAACGGGGAGAGAACGCGAATGTCTGCAGGCGAGTCGGTGCGCGGCGCGATGGCCGTGCTGGTGCTGGCGGCCGGCCTGGGTCTCGGCCAGACCGTGGCGGATCCGGCGGAAACGGTGACCGTTCCGGCTGCGCCGGACGGGACGGGGGGGGCTTTTACCTACACCCGCGTGATGCGGGAGCAAACGGCGGGCTACACCCGGTATGACCTCGCCTTTCCCTCGCCGGTCGTGTCGGCATTCCCTCCCAACAACACGGTGCCGGGCGAACTCTACCTGCCGGTTGGTCTGACGTCCGAGGCGGCCGCCCCTGCCGTTGTTTGTCTCCATATCCTCAACGGCAACTACGAGTTGGAACGTCTGATCTGCCGCAAGCTGGCCCAGCGCGGGGTTGTCGCGCTGTTCTTCAAGCTGCCCTATTACGGCGAGCGCGGCGGCGAGGCGGGCCGGCAGCACCTGGCGGCCGGCGTCGATGCCTTCATCGAAGGACTTGAGCAGGGTTTTGCCGATGCTGGTCGGGCGCTCGACCTGCTGCAGGCCCTGCCCGGGGTGAACCCCGGGCACCTGGGCATCACGGGCATCAGCCTCGGGGCGATCGAGGCGGCCATTGTCTGCGGACGCGATGAGCGCCTCGCGAAGGCCTACCTGACGCTCGGCGGCGGCGGTTTGGGCGACATTGTCCGCCAGGCCCGCGAAACGCGGCGCATGCGGGCCGTGATCGAGCGGTTCCCCCCCATTGATCAGGCGCGCGCCTGGGCCTATCTCGATCGCATCGACCCGGTGAACGCCGCCCCGGCGCTGCGCCGCCTGGCCGCCGCCGGCCACCTGCGCCTGGTCTGCGCCGACCAGGACCAGGCCATCCCCCCCGCGGCCGGGCGCCGCCTCGCCGAGGCCGCGGGATTCATCGAGGGCATCACCTGGCTCAAGGGATACGACCACTACAGCGCCCTGGCGCGGTTCCCCCAGATCCTCGACGACCTGACCGCTTTTTTCGGCGCCGATGTTCCGGCGACCTGGACGCCGCCACCGGACGAGGACGGCGCACCGACGCCCATGGTGCTGCTGGGGCGTTTTCTGCAGGGGATCGCGGCCTTTGCCGGCGGGGGGGCTCCGCTCGAGGTCGGCTCGCACCTGGTCGGCGCCGAGATCGAGTTCGTCCGCAAGGGCCGCCAGGAGACGGCACGCGTGGATTTCGCGCGCGGTCCGGCCGGGCGGTTTCGACTGACCGGCGAAATACCTCAGGTGGGGTCGTTCGGCCTGGGGCAGGGAGAGGCCCCCTGGTTGCAGGGGGCGAACCAGACAGTTTTCCGCGGCGAGAAGGACCCGGCGGCGGGCGCCGTCTTTCCCACGTTCATCTCGCCGAACCCGCGGATGCGCTACCAGGTCGCCGTGGGCGCCTTGACGGCGGCCGCGCTGGCACCCGAGGCGTTGGCGGGCTATTTCACCCTCGCGGAAAAGCCGGTCGCCGGGGGACGGCGCACGCTCCTGCTGAACGTGGCCCGCAAGAAGACAAGCGGAAGCATCGAGATGACCTTCGCGCCGGACGGAACCCCCGTGGCGGCCGCGTGGGACATCGGAGAGACGACAGGCACGGCCACTTTCAACTACTGGCGGCTCGATGCTCTCATGGACGCCGCCGCCTACGAGGCACCGCCTGCGGGCACGTACAAGATCGTCCGGCAGGAGGATCTGTTGCGCATGTTCGCCGCTGCGGCTGAATACCTGCTGGAGATGGTGGAATGATCGCGAATGGAAGGGTGTTGACACTTGTTTTGCTGATGGCCGCCGCGCTGCTGCGGGCGGCTGGCGAGCCGGAGCTGCTGCGGATCGCCGCCGATCCCGGGGGGCATGGTGCCCTGTACAGGCTCGGCGCCAAGCGGGTGCTGGTCGTCGAAGGGACACCGGAGCAGATGGGCGCGGCCCACGGCCGTCTCCTGTCTGCGGATATCCCGCACGTCGCGACCCGCACCATGGCGCTGATCGGCGCGGGGCTGGCGGTCAAGAAGGGCGAGTGGTTCTACGACCGGGTCGACGAGATCATGCGCCGCGCGTCGCCCCACACGCCGCCCCGCTTTCTCCGCGAATGCCGCGCCATGGCCGCCGCCGCGGGGGTGCCCGAGCGGGACGTCATGAGCTGCAACTTCTTCACGGAGCTGTTTCATTGCAGCGGTGTGGCGGTGCGCGGTTCGGCGAGCGCCGGCGGAAAGGTGATCCACGCGCGGGTGCTCGACTACATGCGCGACATCCATCTGCAGAAATATGCGGTGGTGCAGGTTTTCCTCCCCGACGAGGGCCATCCCTGGATGTCGCTCGGGTATGCAGGCTTCCTGGGCACCGTCACGGCCATGAACGCGCGGGGGCTGGCCATCGGCGAGATGGGGGGCGGCGGCGAGGGGGCGTGGGACGGCATGCCCATGAAC
>JAAYZJ010000174.1 GCA_012514915.1 Lentisphaerota bacterium
ACGGAAGTCAGCAGGAAGTAGCCACCCGGCTCGGGCGTGATGTCGATCAGGAACTGCGAATTGTTGACGTTGCCCGGCGTCCGGGTGCCGCCCGCGCTGTCCGGCCAGTTGAAGTCGTCGAGCGAGTCGCCCGGCTCGTCGCCCAGGAGACTGAGCGACTGGACGGAGAGAAACGCCTTGTTGCCCGCATAGGTGTAGCCGCGCGCCTCGAAGAAGGTGCGCGCGCCGCTCCAGCAGACTTTGTGCTCGACGGCGCCGTTGCTGCGGATCAGGTTGAGCGCGCCGTTGGCCGGAACGTTGTTCACAATGTCGGGGTCGAAGGTCTGGTTGACGTTGGGCGTACCCGGATCGCCCCAGACAAAGAAACCCCAGCCGTTGTACGCGTTGGTCAGCGTGAAGCCGCCCGCGATCATGCAGGTGTCGACCAGGTTGGAGGTCGCGTCCAGCGCCTCGATGCGCCAGCCGCCGAGGTTGGCCTGTGCCGGCCCCAGCAGCTCGATGAACTCGCCCGCCGCCGGCAGATAGGTCGAGTAGGGGTAGATTTCATTGATCCAGACGGAGTACGGCGGGCAGGAGTAGACGAAGTAGTAGGGCGACCATCCCTGCGCGGCGAAGTTCGTGTTGAGGTTGACCGGCGCATACCAGGCCGGATGCTCAAACGACGACTCGTCCTGGAAAATGGGGGTATGGCCCGGCCCGCTGATCTCGCTGTGGGTTCCCCAGACATAGTATTGAACCACCGCATCGATGGGCAGCGCCGCCAGGGCGCTCAGCGCGCCCTCGGGCGAGCGGTAGGTGCGCGAGCCCGGCGCGACCGGCTCAAGCTGCACGCGCTTGCTGCCCGGCGTGTCCTCGCGCGTCCACCAGTTCTCCGTGCCCCAGACGCCCGTGCCGGTCGTGTAGCTCAGGTAGATGTTGATCTCCTTGGGATTCATCAGGAACCGCCCGATATCCACCTCGACAGCCACGGGCTGCCCGGCCAGCGGCTGCGGCGGGTCCAGGCGCACCGCCTGGATCTCATAGCCGGCCCGCACGGGTTCGGTCATCAGGATGTTGTCGATGCAGACGCGGTCGGCGCTGTTCGTGTCGCCGTAGACGCGCAGCACATGGTTGTCCAGGTTGTAGATGTTCGGGTTGTTGAAGTAGACGTAATCGCTCCCCGCCCCGACCACCAGATTCGTCAGCACCACCCACTCCTCCTCGGGCGTGTCGGCCGTCGGCGCGGCCTTGAGGATCAGCTCGGTGGGGGTGGTTCCGCTCCAGGAACGGTACCAGAACGAGATTTCGCCGATGCCGGTTCCCACGCTGGGCGTCTGGATGTAGGGCTGGTGCTCGTTGACGATGCCGTCGACGTCCTCGCTGACGCTGTTGTTGAGATAGGCGCTCTGTCCGGCATACAGGCGGTCGTCCTGCTGGTCGGTCACCAGGACGTTGTAGGCCTGCCAGGTCGTGTCGTCGCGCGGCGGATAGTCGCGCACCGTGGCGTCATCGAGCATCAGGCGCGCGGCGGGATCGCTCGTGGGCAGCAGCAGGACGCGGATGCGCCCGGTGAAGTTCTCGCGGACCGGGACGTTGCGCTTGACGAGCAGATCGTCCACCGCGTTGGTGAAGATCCTGACCGTCACCCATTCGTCCTGCGCGCCGAGGGCGGTGCGCTGCACGGCGTAGTGGGCCTCGCCGCCGTCGACACTCGCGTAGAACTCGATTTCGCCGATGCCGTTCGTGAGCACGGGCGAGACCAGGGCCTGGTCGAGATCGGGATTGGCGCGCGTCCGCTCCAGATGAACATCCTGGCCGCCGACGCCGACACCGACGGCGTCGGTCACCATCCCTTCCAGAACGGCCCAGCCGTATTCATTCTTCAGCCAGTCGTGCTGCTGCGCCTTGCTGGTCCACGCCGAATAGGGAATATCGAGGGCCTCGGCATGGCCCCCGGCCGGCCCGCGGGAGTTCGCGCGCCAGGGTGACACAGTCGGATTGTCGACGACGACATCGACATCGCCCGCCTTGTACCGCAATTCGACAAACCCCTCGTACCATTTGTGGAGCGGAATGTCGATCGACTGATACTGGAGCGACGCGATCTCGACCTGCGTGAGCTCCACCAGATCCTCCTCGTCGGGACGGCTGGCGCCGGGGCGCCGCACGGCCGACAGAATGCTCACCGTCTGCGTCGGAACCGGGCGCGTCAAGGCCGTTCCGCTCGTCGTCCAGCGGTTGCCGGAGCCCCCGTTCGGCGTGCCGCCCAGGTACCAGCCGGTCGTCGACGCGAAACCCGTCCCGTGATTGAGCAGCGTCGTGCCGGTTCCAAGATCCTTGACCACCAGCGTATTGACCAGCGGCACGGCATCGTGCGTCAGGAAGGCGACCGAGCCGCCCGTGTTCAGCTTGTCGGCCGTGCTGTCGGTATAGTTGAGTCTTACGGTGCCGTCGATCTTGACCTGGATGTTGACGTCGGCCGACACGGTGATCACCAACGCCTTGGCGACGCTCAGCTTGCCTGCGGCCGCGTAGGTGCGCAGCGCGGCCGATGGGACGCCAGCCTTCCAACGGTACAGTTGCGCGGAGAAACGGTTGTCGGTCTGGGTGCCGCTGGTCTCGTCCACCTGCGTGAGGCGCAATTCGTAGTAGCTCTCGGCCGGGTAGCCCGGCTGGAAGCTGAAGAGAACCGAGAGGGAGGGGAACTCGGGCGAAAGCTGGCTGGCCAGCATGTTGAGCGTGATCTCCTGCCCGTGCGCAAAGGCGAAGCCGCTCGTGTAGAGGGCGAAATTCCGGTCGTTGATGCTGGCCCGCAGCCCGGTGGTGAACCGCTCCATGCCGAGCGTCATCGAGTCGCCGCTGTTGCCGACCCAGCCGCCGCCGATGCCGGAAAGCTCCTTGCGGTTGAGCAGCAGCCCCTGGTTGCCCTGGAGCATGGCGCTGAGGGGGCGGCGTTCCCGGACAACCCGGGCCTGGCCAGCCCGCCAGCCGTAGGTGGTGATGAGCGCCCCGTCGAACGTGCTGGAGGGCGTCATGAGTTCGAAGGTCTCGCTCTTGGTCTCATCGACCGTGTAGCCGTCGGCCGGCCAGGTGTTGAAGCTCTCGTCGATGCGCTGGACGGCATAGAGGCCGAGGCTGGCCTCGAAGAAGTCCTTGCTGGCCAGCCACTGGTCGAAGTTCTGGTAGACGGCCCGCTTGGCGATGTAGTCGCGCTCGACCGTGTCGAAGCGTATCATCAGGAAACCCTCGTAGTCCACCTCGGCGACCATGCTGTTGGTGGCGGCGACCTCGGCGATGCCGCCAATCGGGGGATTGGCGAACCCCTGGTCGTTGTCGCCCCACATGACGGGCTCCGACCAGTAGTAGGGGGCGTCGTTGGTGTAGCGGTTAAAGCCGTTGAAGGTCCACGTGAGATTGGTGATCCCCGTGACCAGCGTGATCCCCTGCCAGATCTCATCGCCGACGAGCTCCATCTGCACCGTCGCCTGCGCCGGCGCGGCCGTCAACTCGACCCGGCCGTACTCCGACCGGTAGCGGCGCACCTCGTAGCGTCCGAAAAAGGCGGGCGTGTGGCCGACCGTGGCGCCCGTCTCCCAGTAGCGGGGATTCGTGTTCTCCTTGTACTCCCCTTCCTCGCCCGGGCCGTCGGGATCGCGCGCGTAGTAGTAGCCGTCGAAATCGCAGGCGTAGTAGTAGTGGACATAGCCGGGGCGCTGCCGGGGGATGACGCCTTCGTAGAGATCGCCGCCCATCGGCACCATGTTCGTGCTCAGCCAGTTTCCCGCCACCGGCCGGTCGCTCTGCCGCAGCACCCACTGGTAGTGCAGCGTCATGCGCCGGTTGGCCGTTGGCGTGCCGGGGGTGGCGTCCGTCACCTCGCACCGCATCCGGACATCCTGGTCCTGCGCCGGATAGCCCGGATTGCGCAGCTTCTCTTCGATCGCCACATCGGCCGGCGGATAGGACAAGACAATGTTGTCGAAGGCGACGGCGCCAAATGTGCGATTGAGACTCGAGTCATATGGGCTCTCCTCCACCAGAACAAAGCGTACGCAACGAACATCCAGCCGGTTGATGACCACCGGTGTGGCAAGATTGATCTGTGGGTTTGCATAAGGATAATTAAGGGGAAGAATGGTTTCCCATTCTGCGTCGGAACTCGGCGTTCCATTGGTTGAAACTTGAATATGTACGCGCGGCGTTTGGTTGGGGTATCGCGCTTTTGAAGTATAGTAAATGGTGCCAACCCCTCCCTCCAAGGGCGGCGATTGGATAAAGGCTCCATAAATATCACGCAACAGGATAACAATTCCTGCCCCTCCCAAAGGCCTAGATGCCGCGTCGTTTGCAAAATAAACCCCACTGGCCGTCCAATAATCGGTGGCAGTATCTGCCTTGTATTGGTAGTTTGACCCGCCAAGCTAACTCCAAACCGTGTTCACCGGCATATACCGTCCCGAGGCGACACTGGGCGCGTCGCCG
>JAAYZJ010000175.1 GCA_012514915.1 Lentisphaerota bacterium
CAGCCGGTCAAGCATCCGTGCAACCCCGTGCTCTTTCCCTGCGAGCCGCACGAGCGTCCCGGAAACGTCCCGCCCTGCGCGGTGGCCAAATGCGGCGGCGTCTGGCATGACCCCCGCGACGGCCGCTTCAAGATGTGGTACATGGCGGGCTACGGCGGCGTCATGTGCTATGCGGAGAGCGGCGACGGCGTGCACTGGGTCAAGCCCGCGCTCGACGTGGTGCCGGGTACCAACCAGTGCCTGCCGCCCACGTTCCACCCGGATTCCGGCACGGTCTGGCTCGATGACCACGCCGCCGACGGCGAGCGCTTCAAGATGCTGTTCCGCGAACCGAACCATCATGCGCTGGCGCGCGCCGGCATCGAGCGCGGCAACGCACCCGGGTTGCTGATGGCCTCGCCTGACGGCATCCATTGGGGCCCGCCGCGCCCGACGGGGCCGATGGGCGACCGCAGCACCCTCTTCTTCAATCCTTTCCGCAACCGCTGGGTGCAGAGCATCCGCGACGGCTGCCCCCGCGGCCGCTGCCGCCGCTATTTCGAGCACGCGGACTTCTGGCAGAGCGGGGCGTGGACAGCCGGGCAGCCCGTCCCCTGGATGACCGCCGATTGCCACGATGTGGCGGGCGACTCGCTGCCGCAACTGTACACGCTTGACGCGGTGGCCTACGAGAGCGTGCTGATCGGCCTGTTCCAGATCCTCAAGGGCCCCCCCAATCACATCGGCGCCCTGCGGGGCGAACCGAAGCTGACTGAGCTGGTGCTCGGATCGAGCCGCGATGGTTTCCACTGGCACCGTCCTGACCGGCGGGCGTTTATCGGGGCGCGGCGCGAGCCCGGCGCCTGGGAGTTCGGTTACGTGGAGGCCTCGGGCGGCATCTGCCTGATCGTCGGCGACGAACTCTGGTTCTATTATTCCGCCTACGCGGGCGAGCCCTCGATGCGGGAGTTGGGCGGCATCCGCAACGGCATGTACGGCAACGGCGCGGTCGGTCTGGCCAAGCTGCGCCGCGACGGCTTCGCCTCGCTGCAGCCCCGGCACGCCGGGGGGCTGCTGCAGACGCGGCCGGTTCGCTTCAGCGGGACGCGGCTGTTCGTGAACGCCGAGACGGCCGGCAGCGCGCTGCGCGCGGCGGTTCTCGACGAGACGGGACATCCGCTGCCGGGACTGGGGCTCGACGACAGCGAGCCGTTCATCGGCAACAGCACGTGCGCGGAGCTCCGCTGGCGCCAACCAGGGGCGCTGGCCGCGGTCGGCGGCCGCCCCGTGCGGCTTGAATTTCACCTCGACCAGGGGGCGTTGTACGCCTTCTGGGCAAGCGCCGCGGTCGATGGCCGGTCGGGCGGCTACCTCGCGGCGGGCGGCCCCGGTCTGCGTGGATCGCGCGATGACTGATCCTGAGCCGGCCGGCCGCGGTACTGGCAAACAATCGACAAGCAAAGGGACAGGGAAGATGGAAGCTCGATACGATGTTGTCGTGGTCGGTGGCGGGGCGGCGGGAATCGTCGCGGCCATCCAGGCGGGACGCGCTGGCGCCCGCACGCTGCTGGTTGAGAAAAACGGGATCCTGGGGGGCACCCTGACGATCGGCGGGGTCAACTATCCGGCGCACTTTTTCGCCCCGGGGCAGCAGGTGATCGGCGGTATCGGCTGGGAGTTGTTCTGCCGGGCGCGCACGGCGGCGG
>JAAYZJ010000176.1 GCA_012514915.1 Lentisphaerota bacterium
AACGGGATCCTGGGGGGCACCCTGACGATCGGCGGGGTCAACTATCCGGCGCACTTTTTCGCCCCGGGGCAGCAGGTGATCGGCGGTATCGGCTGGGAGTTGTTCTGCCGGGCGCGCACGGCGGCGGGCCAGCCCATCCCGACGCCCGCCGATGGCGTCCGGCATCAGCACGTCGATGCCTTTACCTTCGCGGCAATGGCCGACGAGATGGTCCTGGAGGCCGGTGTCGAGCTCCTTTTCCACACGATGCCCGCCGCCGCCCGCTATGAATCGGGAGGCTGGTCCCTCGAGCTCTGCACCAAGACGGGACTGCGGGCGCTCCGCGCGAAGGCGGTGATCGACGCGACGGGCGACGCCAACCTCGTCGCCCTGGCCGGCTTCCCCCTCGTGCGTCCCGAGACGGTCCAGCCGGCGACGCTCTCGTTCGTCGCCGCGGGCTACGAGTACGACGCGCTGGACCATGCGGCCCTCGACGCCGCGGGTGCCGCGGCCGTCGCCTCCGGCGAGCTTCTCTCCACCGATCTCGCCTGGGCGGGGACGAGTCCGCGCGGCATCCTGAGGAGCCGCGGGCGCAACGTCAACCACATCCGGGCGCCGCAGGCGCACACAAGCGAGGGACGCACGCGGGCCGAGGTTGCCAGCCGCCAGTCGCTCCTCCGGGTGCTTCGCTTCCTGCGGCGGCAGCCGGGGCTCGGCGACTTCCGCATCGAGTGGTTCTACCCGGAAACGGGGATCCGCGAGACGGCGGTGATCGTCGGCAAGGCCACCGTGACGGTGGCAGACTACGAGGGCGGGCGCCAGTATGACGATGCCGTCTGCTACGCCTTCTACCCGGTCGACGAGCATTTGAACGACGGGCAGGGAATCAACAAGCGCGACCTGAAGCCCGGCGTGCTGCCGACGATTCCGCGCGGCGCGCTGCTACCGGCCGACAGCCAGTTCCTGCTGGTGGCGGGACGGTGCCTCTCCAGCGACCGCGAGGCCAACTCGGGGCTGCGGGTCGAGTGTCCCTGCATGGCCATGGGGCAGGCCGCGGGCGCCCTGGCGGCGCTCAGCGCGCGGACGGGCCTCGACCCGGAGCAAGTTCCGCTGGCGGACCTGTACGCGCTGCTGCGGCAGTACGGCGCTGTCGTGCCCGGCGACATCACGCTGGGCAAGAACCCGGTGGTGGCGCCATGATGGAGTCATCGGTTGGCAACCGGGGGTGCGAAAGATGAGCATGAATCTTGGGGCAAACGGTACGGTACTCCGACACGCGTGGTTGTCCCAACACGCATGCCCAACGGAAGGTACCCGGTGAAACTTGCCACGACCACGGGTGATTTCGCCGCGTACGGCGCCACGCCGGCCGAGCAGATCCGTTGCTTCGAGGGGACGGGGTTCCGGCATCTCGACCTGAACCTCTACCGGAGCATCTATCCCGGTTCGCCCCTGCTCAACGCGCGCTGGGACGGGGTGGTCGACGAGGCGGCCGCCGCGGCGGCGGAACTGGGGTTCGACTTCTGCCAGGCGCATGCGCCCGACGGCAAGCTGCATGTTCCCGGCGAGGCGTTTGAGGTCTTCCTGGCGGCGACGATCCGCGCGATCGAGACCTGCGCGCGTCTGAACATCCCGGCGATCGTCGTGCATGCCCAGGATATCGGGGGATATCCCTCGCGTGCGAACCGGCAAGAGAACCTGCTGCGCAATCGTGCCTTCTTCGCCTGCCTGATGCCCGTCATGGAGAAGACCGGCGTGCAGGTGCTGCTCGAGAACTCCTGCGACACCCATGCCCCCACGCGGCGCGAGAATCCCCGCAACATGCCGTCCACCGCCGCCGAGTTGCTGGAACTGATCGAGTTGATCGACCATCCGTTGTTCCATGCCTGCTGGGATACCGGCCACGCCAACATCCAGGGGGCGGATCCCTATCAGAGCCTGGTCGAGCTGGGCGGGCAACTGCGCGGCCTGCATATCGCCGACAACTACGGCGACGTCGATTCGCATGTCGCACCGTTCCAGGGGACGACCAATCTGGATGCGCTCATGCAGGGCTTGATTGACAGCGGCTACAACGGCTACTTCACCTTCGAGTCGAGCCACATCCTCCGTAACGGGGGCGCCTGGCCCCATTTCCGGCGGGAGTGGAATTATCAGGGGCAGACTGTGACGCGCCTGATGAATGTACCGCTCGCCCTCAAACGGCAGGCGGTTGCGTTGCTCTACCAGATTGGGCGGCACATGCTTGCCACCTACGATTGTCTGGAGGAAGATGAACCTGTGTCGACGGGCGCAACCGCCCGTACGGTCAAGAAAGGAATGCTAGGACGATGAAACGCAAGTATGCGGTGATTTTGGGCAATCTGGGCAACACGCGCGACCGGTTCTGCAACGGGTACAAGGACAACCCGTCGACGATGGCGATGTTGCGCCGGGCGGCGGCGATCCCGCACGTCGCCGGTATCGAGCTGGTCGGCACGTGGGACATCCGTCCCGACAACGCCAAAGCGATGAAACGGGCGCTCAAGGGGTTGGGGCTGCCGTGCGTCTCGATCATTCCCGACCTGTTCGCCGACAAGCGCTTCTGGAAAGGGAGCTTCAGCGCGGTCAGCGCCAAGACCCGTCGGCAGGCGCTCGACTACACGCGGAGCATGTGCGACATCGCCGGCGACATCGGCTGCCCGCTGCTCAATCTCTGGCCGGGGCAGGACGGCTACGACTATCTGCTGTGCGCCGACTACGAGCAGGAACGCGAGTGGCTCTGCGAGGGGGTCGCCACCCTGGCCCGTGAGTATCCGTCACTGCGTTTCGCCCTCGAATACAAGCCCAAGGAGCCCCGCACCCACAGCTACCTGGCCCGCATGGCCGATACCCTCCTGTTGGCGCAGGAAACGGGCTGTGACAACGTCGGTGTCACGATCGATACGGGTCACGCCTATGTGGGCGGCGAAGTGGTCAGCGAGGCGATCGTACTGGCCAAGCGCGCCGGCAACCGCCTCTTCCACATGCATTTCAACGATAACCACGGGAGCTGGGACGACGACATGATCGTCGGCTCGGTGCACAGCATCTGCTACATCGAGACGCTCTACTGGCTCGATCGCTGCGGCTACGAAGGCTGGTACAGCATGGACCAGTATCCGTACCGCGAGGACGCGGCCGGGGCGATTGGCGAGAGCATCCTCTGGCTGTGCCAGTTCGACACCATCATGCAGAAGAACCGCGCCGCCATCACCGATCTGCTCAAGGCGGGCGATGCCGTCAAGACCTCGGCCTTCCTGCGCGGGGTGCTGGCCGGCGGCCGGGCGAAAGGCTGAGACGCGGCGGGGGAGCCGGTTGCCATACGGGGCCTTTTTTTAGACAGGATGACAGGATTAACAGGATTGCGGGACGACGATGAAGAAGACGATCAAGGTTGCAATTATCGGGACGGGCGGCATCAGCGAGTGCCATATCGAGGGTTACAAGAAGCTTCCGGAAGTCGAACTGTACGCCTTTTGCGACATCAACCGCGAGCGGCTCGAGGCCAAGGCCGCCCGCCACGGCGTGCCGGTCGAGCGGTGCTTCACCGATGCCAATGACATGCTGCGGGCGCTCCCCGAGATCGATGCGGTGAGCGTGTGCACCTGGAACAACGCGCATGCCGCCTGCTCGATCGCCGCGCTCAAGGCGGGCAAGCACGTGCTGTGCGAGAAGCCGATGGCGATGAACACGCGCGAGGCCATGGCGATGAAGGCGGCGGCGAGAAGGCCGGCAAGCTGCTGATGATCGGCTTCGTGCGGCGC
>JAAYZJ010000011.1 GCA_012514915.1 Lentisphaerota bacterium
AACCGCCGAGACGACGCGCGGATCACTCCGGCCCACCTGGGCATAGATCAGCGACAACAGCCCGGAATAGGTGATGCTGCCGAAGGAGCGCAGATAGGGGCGCCCCGCCGCATTGGTCGCCACGCCCGCCTTGTTGGGGTCGGCGGGCTTGTACATGAATCCGCCGGCATCCTCGGCGTTGGCCGTGTTGGTGTCGAGCTGCATTTTGCTGACAAATGCCAGTGCCGCATTCCAGTCGACATCGACACGCGCTTCGCCGGACGGACGAGACTCCTCGACATCCTGCGTCACCCGCATCGCCGACAGGGCCCAGGCGGTGTTGTTGAGGTCGGCATAGGGCTGGCCGCTCTTCTTCTCATACCCGAAGCCGCCGCGGTATTCGTCATCACCCAGCAACTGGGTCTCGGCCACGTATTGGCGGGCGAGCTGGATCAGCCGCACATAGTCGGGATGGCCCAGCGCATGCAGGGCCGTCATGCAGATCGCCGTGTTGTAGGTTCCCAGCGCACCGCCGCGCCGCCCCGGAACGGCCACGTAGATCCCGCCGTCGGGCTGGGCGCATCCGGCGACATACGCGGCCGCGCGGCTGATCGCTTCCCGGTCGGCGGCGTTGTCCCGCGCGGCGATGGCCAGCGCCCAGAGCGGCAGCGCACTCAGTGCCGGAAACTCGGCATTCGACCAGACACCGTTGGTCTGCTGCTGCGCCATCAGATAGTCGAGTCCGCGGGACAGGCTCTCATGCGCCTGCGCTTCGATCGTGGCGGCGGGGGCGTTCCCGCCAACCGTACTCGTGGCGGCGTCCGTCGCTGCAGGCGCCGCGGCGGCCGCCGCGTCCGGACGGGGCGGTGCCGGTTCCGCGGCTGCATCGCCGCGACGGCACCCGGCCGCCACCAGCAGCGCCAAGCCGATCCCTGCGTGCCAATAGATGCGTCTTTTGCGGGTCATGGTGGTTGTCATGCGTCACATCCTTTATTTTCTGTCCTACCCTAATCAAACGAACGCCGGCACGAACGGGTTCACGGAGCTCACGCGCCGGGCGGCAGCAGGACTTGGGGACGGGGCTGGTCCACCCATCCCGCCGGGCGCTGCCCGCGCCCCTCCCGCTCCAGATCGCCGAGATCAGCACGCGCCGTGTCGGCCAGCCGCAGCAGGCGCTGGACGACTTCGGGGTGCGCGGCCGAGACCTCCTGCGTTTCGCTGATGTCATGGCGCACGTCGTAGAGTTCCAGGACAGCCGGTTTGGCCTTGGCCAGCGAGCCGTCCAACGAAGCAAGCTTGCGCGCCAGCGGCAGGTACAGTTTCCAGGGACCGGCCCGCACGGCCTGCAGCTGTTCGCGATAGTAGTAGAAAAATCCCTGGTCATCGTAGGGCGACGCGTCCGCCGCGCCGGATAGCCTCGCTTGCAGATCGTGCCCGTCGATGACGCGGTCAGGCGGCGGTTCCGTTCCGGCCAGACGGGCGAAGGTGGGCAGCAAGTCCATCATGGTGGACAGGGCGTCGGTGACCTCGCCGGCGGCGACGTGTCCGTTCCAACGCACGATGCACGGAACACGCTGCCCGCCTTCGTCGGTCGAATATCCCCAGCCTCGCAGTGGCGCGTTGCTCCCCTGGCGGGGCTGCCAGCCGACGGCGCCGTTGTCCGATGTCCAGACCACGAGGGTGTTGTCGTCGATGCCCAGCCGATGCAGCTCATCGAGGATCATTCCCGCCGACCAGTCGAGTTCCTCGATGCTGTCGCCATAAGCTCCGTTGGCGGACTTCCCGGCAAAGGCGTCACTGCTGAATGGTCTGTCGGTGCTGCCTGGCATGGCGTGCGGCAAATAGAGGAAAAACGGTTGATCGCGGTTTGCACGCATGAATCGCAGGGCCTCTTCCGTATAGCGGCGGGTCAACGTGGTGCGATCGGCCGGTGCCTCGACCACCGTGCGGTCCCGCATCAGCGGCAGCGGCGGCCAGTTTTTCCGGGCATGCCCCGCATCCGGGACCATGTCCTCGCTGTAGGGGCATCCGAAGAACGAGTCGAACCCGTGATTGACCGGCAGAAACGGCTCCTGGTCGCCCAGATGCCATTTGCCCACGCAACCTGTGGCATAGCCCTGCTGGCGCAAGACGGTGGCAATGGTTCGCTCGTCGGGGCTCAACCCCTTCTTGTCGGCCGGGAAGAGGACACATTGGTTATTCCCGCTAACATGCATGTTGACCCGTCGCGGGTAGCAGCCGGTCATCAGGCTGGCGCGGGAGGGCGTGCAGACCCCACTGCAACTGTAGTGGCTGGTGAACCGGAGCCCTTCCGCTGCCAAACGGTCGATGTTGGGCGTACGGTGCATGCGAGAACCATAACAACCCACATCGCCGTATCCCAGGTTGTCCATCAGCATCAAAATGAAATTGGGTGGTCTCATATCATCACTCCGTAGCTCCGACAAATACAGTCGCGTCACTGAACGGTTCCCTCAGGGCGGCATCGGATATGGCACATGCGAAGTCTTCAATCGTCGGCAGACCGCCGGCCTGGCGCCGGCGCGCGTCGAGGGTTCCCGCGGCCATGCGTTCGAGCAGTCTGGGGGTGATGGTGCCCTCGATCATGTCGCCGCTGACCACCACGAAACCGATGCCCCGTGCGCGCAGCTCGCCGACCCGGGCGCGCAGGGCCTGCTCGCCGGCATGCTTGCTCGCGGCCACCGGCTCGTAGGGTCCGGTCACGGGATGCCGGTCGTGGAAATGGGCGAGATGGCTGGTGACGAAGACGATGCGGCTCCCCTTGCCCATCAGCGGCAAGGCCGCGTTGACCAGTTCAACCTGCGCCGTCACATTGAGCAACCGGGGATAATCGGCCGGTTTGCACTTTTACAGGCCGCCGCTGGCGTTCAGGACGAGGAGGTCCAGCCGGCCGAACCGTTCGCGGATCGCGTCCATCATGGCGGCACGGTCGTTCGGAAGGGTCAGATCGGCCTGAACCGTCAACACGGCGCGTCCGGCCGCGCGGACGGCGGCGGCCACCGTCTCCGCGCGCCCCCCCTTGTTGCGGTAGTTGATGGCGATGTCCACGCCGCGCTGCGCAAGCTGCTGCGCGACGCCCGCGCCCACGCCACGCGAGGCACCCGTGACCAAAGCGATTTTCGAGGTGGACATCAGTCTGCCTGTCTCCGGTGGTTCATGGATGGATGCATTCCCGTCCCGATCAAAAAAAAGGCCCGGCTAATCCCCGCGCCTCGGGGGATAGTTTACCCTGGCATCACATAAACTCAAGCGCGAAGCCATCGTTACTCCACCCGCGCGGCCAGTGGAGCATGTGGACCCGCCCACGGGCGACGGGCTACTTCTCCCGGTACAGCACCACGGGACCCAGCAAGCCGCCCGTCCCGACCTCGTTGACGTGGGGACGCGTGCAGATGAGCGTCAGTTGGCATGCGGTGCCTCCGCCCAGGGCCTCGGTGATGTCGAATGACACGGGGGCGGCGTAGCCGTTGTGCATGTCGCGCACTTCCCCGGCGGGGGTTGTCCAGGGCACATGGAGCCCGTTGACAAACACTTTCGTGCTGCCGTCGGTGCCGGCGAGCCACAGAAAGACTCGCTTGCCCTTGGGGATCGCCGGAAGCTTGGGGGCCAGGCGGTAGACCATCGTTCCGTAGTAATTGTGGTAGCCAAGATGAGACCAGGTGTCGACCGTGACATCGGTCTGCGCCCAGGCCTGGTCCTGGAAACCGGGATTGAACCAACCCTCCGCTTCGGCCGCCGCCTTGGGGTCGGCACAGTAGCGCCACATCTTCAGCGGCTTGGGCGTCAGCAACTGAAAGTCCTTCTGGATGCGGTTCGCGTCGCGGAAGGCGCGGCCGTGCGGCAGCTCGATCCACTCGTGGCGGTAGGAAAACCGTTCGTAGAAGGCGGCCTGCGGCTGGTAGCGCTCGCCCAGGTGGTAGCTGACCTGCCACCAGCGGTTGAAATCTTTCTCCAGGTTTCTGAAGCGCCCCTCCGCGAGGTCGTCCATCATCTTCATGAAGCGCTCGAACTGGACCAGCGACTCGTTGGCCATCGCGACCCGTCGATACTCCAGCGCCGTCCGGCAGGCGGCCAGCGCGGCGTCCATCTGCACCCGGGCCTCCGCCATGACTTGGGGCGTGAAGCGGCGACGGTAGCTCCAGGCGGCGCCGGCCGAGTCGCCCACGGCATTCCAGGCGGCATCGAAGTGCCGCCAGTAGCGGCTCATGGGCTCGGCGGCGGCGCCGTAGAAATGCGTCAGGTAGTCGTCGACGATCGCCTCGGGCGGCTGCGCGGCGTTCCAGGCGAGGCGCATGCCGAGGTAGAGGCCGATCCCGGTGCTCTCGAAGTTGTTCATCGTCTCGGGGAACCAGTAGGGGTATTTCGCCTCGAAGAGGATGGGGAGATCGCGGCTCCAGCGGCTGATGAAGGGGTTGGGCGCCCAGGTTTCGGAGAGGTTGTAGCCATACCAGTAGAAGCCGAGATGCGGCGAGGCCTTCTGCCAGCCCCGGACCAGGTCGAGCAGTTGGGTGCCGTTGGCCGCGTTCGTGTCGACCATGGCGTGGATGCGGTTGTAGGTGATCGGCGCGATGTAGGGGATCACGCTCGGGTGGACCGGCTCGCGCACGGGTGCCCGGGTGTAGTCGACGTAGATCAGGAGGGAGAAGCGCACCTCCGGATAGCGCTCGCCGACCCGTTCCGCGATACGGTTGGCGAGAACGAGCAGGCGGTCGGTCTTGGAAACCACGCCCAGCGTCTCCTCCATGTCGCCGGCGTCGAATGCCGGGTCCTCCGATTCGTCCCAGCCGGTGCTGTCCGACAGGGCCAGGCAGTACACGGGCTGGTAGGCCTTGTCCAGCTTCGCCATGATGGCGTCGCCGATGGCCTGGGCGACTTCGGGCTTGGTCCATTTGATCTTGGTCGGATGCGGCTGGCCTTTGATCACGGCGCGCCAGTCGGGATGGGCCTCGAGCTGTTCCGCCGTGATGTGCTGCTCCAGGTTGTGGGCCGCGACCAGCGGGAGCCCCCCCTGCCGGTTGCGCCGGTTGAAAGGTTCATTGCCGGAGATGCGGGCGGGCGACTTCCATCCGGTCGCCCCGAAGGTGGCCGGCTGCCAGATGCCGCGGTAGACGGTCGATGGGGTGGACGAGAGGTCCTGCACCGCCAGCGTGATCGTCTGTTGCGCGGGGATGTGCTCGCCGAGGTCGCCGGGCATGAACCAGCGACAGCCGAGCTGGTGCAGCACCTCGTAGAGGGCGTAGCTCGCGGCAAGGTTCGATTCGCCGACGAGTCCGATCCCCTGGTCGGAGACCACCAGACGCCAGCCCTGCCGGAACGGATAGGAGGCGGCGGGCGGCCCGAACCGGGTCTCCGCCAGCGTCCCCACGAGGACCGGCAGGACGCCGTCGGGCAACTCTTCGGCCCCCGTCTGCCAGGCCACCTTGGCTCCGGACATCCGCTCCAGATAGTGGCACAGGTCGAGTACCGAGTCGCGCAGCACCCGGCGCTGTACCTCGGCCAGCATCGTCTGGTAGGCGTCCCGGTCCGTCCCCGCGGGCGGGGCCTGGTCGGCCGCCATCAGGCCGTCCGGGACGCAGACCACGACCCGGGCGCGCCCATCCTGCACGAGGGTGATATCGGCGGCCAGCGCGAAGCCGCCGCACGCCGCCGCCACGGCTACCGCCGCGCCCAAGCTCCGATTCGTTCGCTTCATGTTTCTGTTCCTTGAGGCGCCGCATTCAGCGCAGCGCATGCTTGTTCAACCACGCCCGCAAGCCACAATCATGCCAATGCCACCACCCCGTTCAACCGTTGCCCCACGCCTAGGCGTGCGCCGTTCCCGGCGCGGCCACCGCAAAGGCGCCTCCGCCGACCGGCACCTGGCAGGTCGCGGCGGTGCAGCCGCCCGCGCCATCGGGGAACCCAACCGTCAGCGTCACCGGATAGGGCCAGCGCGTCTCGATCCGGCCCCGCACGCTCCCGCATTCGATCGTCAATTCGGCGATTTCCGCTGCGCCGCCCGTCAGATGCAGATCGGTCCCCAGCACGACCGGCAGGCGGCCGTCCCAGGCGACGATCCGCAGCACGCGGACCGCGTGCGGGGGAAGCTCCACCTCGAGCGGATCGCCGGGCGCCACGCAGCCGAGGAACTGCTGGGTATGGAATTCGAACACCGCCACGCGCGACGCCCACGCGACAGGGGTGCCGGGCAAGCCAGCGAGCGTCACACGACGCGTGACAGGCTCGTCCTCCCAGTTGCCGAGGGTCAGCAGGCGGTAGTCACCGAGCGCGCGACACGCGGGATGGATCTCGGTCAGGAAGAGGGTCGGGCAGCCGGGTGCGTCGTAGTCGAGAATCCGCGCCGGCGGCGTGATCGCGGGCGAGATGTGGCGCAGCAGGGCCAGACGCTCGTCCTGCAGCTCGGGGAAGCGCTCGGAGATCGTGACCATGCCGCCGCACAGGAACTGGTGCGTGCAGATCGTCCGTGCCTCTTCATCCGTGTAGTGTCCCTCGCTCTGGTAGACGCCGACACACTTGGTCTCCGCCTCGCTGAAGCGCGTCTTGCGGATGCGGATCTGCGTGGCGTCGGGGTCGGTGTGGTAAAAGCGGTTGACGTAGTTGCGCAGCAGATTCTGCTTGAGTTGGATCACGGCGCCCGACTTGGGGACCCCCTCCGGACCGTTCCAGATCCCGCGGACATCCTTGGAGGTGCGCTGGCCATCGACGAGGTTCAGGGCGCCGGGATCGGAGAGACCGCCGCAGGCAAGGATGAAGACCTCGGGGCCCAGCGCCTCGCGGATCACGCGCATCGCGTGGTGGTAACCGCCCAGGCGGTTGACGGCGGGGTTGTGCAGCACGGCGTGCGGCAACTCGTAGATGGCACGCAGCCAGTCGAACTTGAAATAGCGGAAGCCCCACCCCTTGAGCTTCACGCACAAGGATTGGAGATAGGCTTCGGCGCCGGGCGCCGTGGGATCCAGCACATAGCAGGCGCGGTCGGTTTCGAAGATGATGCGGTTGCCGGCCGCATCCTTCTGGAACATCTCCGGGTACTGCCGCACGACGGGCGAGGCGGCATCGATGACGAACGGCGCCGCCCAGATGCCGGGAACCATCCCGGCCGCCTGGATCCGCTCGGCGAGCCAGGCCATGCCGTGCGGGAACTTGACCGGATGCGGCTCGTAGGTGCCGTAGGTGTCCATCCATCCGTCGTCGATCTGGAACACGTCCAGCGGCACGCGGCGCGCGCGGATGGCCTCGAGCTCCTCCAGCACGTAGGCCTCGCTGACCAGAAACGTGTAAAAATACCAGGTGCAGTAGACCGTGGGCGATGGCTTGCGGGGCGGCGGCAGCCGGTGCATATCGCCGATCATCCGCGCGTACTGCTCGACCAGCCCCGACTCGTGCGTGCCGGTGGTGATCAGCAGCCAATGGGTCTCCGTCTCCGCACCCGGGTCAAGCTGCACACCGAGAAAGTCGCAGACGATCCTGAGATCGGCGAAGGCCGTCCGCTCCTGATTCGTGGCCAGGATCTGCTGGATGTAATGGTTACGGATGTCGGTGACGGCCAGCATGAGACGCGGCACGTCCTGACGGCTGCGGTGTCCAACGATCATCAGGGGGCCGCTGGCCACCGAGCGGCTGTCGACATTGACCGTGTTGTAGAGAACGCCCTTCCCCGGCACGGCGTTCATACAGGAGAAGACGGCGTCAGTGAAGTCCTTGTCGACGACAGTCGGACGATAGCAGCAGGGAATATCGGACTTATGGAACGGGTAGCGCAGCACGCTCCACGCATCGATACCCGCCTCGCCCACGATGAAGTCATCCTGCCGGTCCACGTGGACGAGCCGCGTCTCGCCGAGGCACACCGGCGCATCAGACTCGTTCCGCAGCGTGATCCGCAGCGCGGCCGTCTGCCGGTCATCGCTCAGAAACAGCTCCCGGTGGATGCGTAGCCCCGCTGCGACGGCCACGGCGCGGCGCCGCATGCCCGGCAGGCGGCCGAGCACCATGGGGTCATCGACGGGCTCGCTGAACGACGGCTGCAGCTCCCCCGCCGCCGTGCCGATTTGGATCGCGCCGCTGGCCAGCCGCACGGTGCGCCCGCCCACGGCAAAACCGCCGTCGGCATGCTGTTCGATCGTCAGCGTTTCCCCATCGCTCATTGTGCTCATTGACCTTTCCTAGGCATCTGGATGAATTCAAAGGCGTCCATCGGCAGACGGATCGTCTGCACGCCGTCCTGGACATGGGCGGCGGCGATCATGCCGACCACCGCCCGGGGCGTGCCCAGCGTGGCGTCCGCCGCCAGCCGGATCTCGACCGATTCCAGGGGACGCCCCGACCAATTGGAGAGGACCAGCAGCAAGCCGTGCGGGCTTTGGATGCGGTTGACCTCCACGAGCGGATGACTGCATGCCACCGGGGCGACTGCTCCGAACGACGTCATC
>JAAYZJ010000177.1 GCA_012514915.1 Lentisphaerota bacterium
AAGACACTTAAGTTGTTGTCGTGCAATATTCTGGATACTGAGTTCTGAATTCTGAATTCGGTGCGATTCAACCAAGTTGAATCGCACCCCCCCGGTTCGGACCGATCCCCGCCGGCTGGCGGTCAAACGCGCCGGTGTGCTACACTGGCGGCACACATGGACACGCAACCCTCCGCGACCGAAGCCTACCCCGAGACGGCCGACATCGAGACCTCCAGCGATGACTACGCCACCCGCTTCCGCGGCGCCAGCGGCGCCTGGATGCTGGCGGTGCAGACCCGCCTGACGCGACGCCTGCTGGCCGGTGTGCCGCGCGGCAGCCTGTTGGATGTCGGCGGGGGGCATGGCCAGCTTGCCTTTCCGCTGGCCGACGATGGCTGGCAAGTGACCGTCCTGGGCAGCGCGGCGGAGTGCCGCCACCGCGTGGCCGCGCTGGCCGATGCCGGCCGTTGCGTCTTCACCGTCGGCAACGTGGTCGACCTCCCCTACCCAGACGGCCATTTCGACGCGGTCGTCTGCTTCCGCCTGCTGACCCATTGCGACCGCTGGCCGCAGCTTGTCCGGGAGCTGTGCCGGGTGTCGCGCGGACCGGTCATCGTCGACTATCCCACGAGCCAGAGTCTGAACGCCCTCGCGCCAGCCCTCTTCGCGGCCAAGAAGTCGATTGAGCGCAATACGCGCACCTGGCGCCTGTTCCGCCACCGCGAGGTCGACGAGGCCTTTGCGGCGGCCGGGTTCCAGGTGCGCGCGCGTCTCAAGCAGTTCGCCCTGCCGATGGTGCTGCACCGCGCGCTACGCACGGCGCCCATCTCGCGCCTTCTCGAGGCGCTCTGCCGCGGCGCCGGACTAACCGCATGGCTCGGTTCGCCCGTCGTGCTGCGCGCGGACCGGCGCTAACCCGATGTGCACCGTGACCGACACGAAGGTTCCGTTGCCGCAGCCGACCAAAAGCAGTCAGCGGCCCCCCGGCCGGCAGCCCATGCATGGCGAGCCGAGTTCCGGCCCCGATCTGGCGGCGCTGGAGGCGTGCGTGCAGGAGTGGTTTGCACCAGCCCTGCTGGCGACGTGCCTACCCGTGCCGACAACGGAGGTGGAGCGTATCGCCCGCGACTGGCTGGCGGCCGGCGGCAAGCGCTGGCGACCCCTTCTGGTCGTGGCCGTCTATGCCGAACTGTGTCCCGGCTCCCCGCTGGCCACCGTTAGGCCCGCGGCGCTGGCCGTCGAGTCGCTCCACAAGGCCTCGCTGATCCATGATGACATCGAGGATCGCGATCTCGAACGCGACGGCATGCCCACCCTGCATGCGCGTCATGGGATTCCGATCGCCATCAACACGGGCGATTTTCTGATCGGCGCGGGGTACCGGCTGCTCACGCACATGCCTGTGGAGCCCGCCACCCAGGTGCGTCTCCTGCGGATCGTGGCCGAGGGGCACCAGGCGATGTGCCTGGGGCAGGGTGAAGAACTCGCGTTTGCCGCCAGGCCCGGTCCGCTCACACTCGAAACCTATATCCGACTCTGCGAACGGAAGACTGGCGCCGCCTTCGAGGTTGCCATCCTGCTCGGTGCGATCCTGGGCGGCGCGGACGACTCGGTGTGCATGCCCCTGCGCCGGTTCAGCCGGGCACTGGGTGTCGCCTACCAGATTTGCGACGATCTGGCCGACGCGCAGTCTCCCTGCGGCGGCGACCTGCAGGACAACCGGCCATCGGTTCTGCTGGCGCTGGCCCGGGCGTGCGGGGATGGACGCATCCGCCGGGCCTGCCAGGCACTCGGACAACTGGACCAGGCATCGCCAGCCAGCCGCGCGGCAGCGGCGAATGAACTGGTGGAGGTCCTGCGCGAAGGGGGCGTTTTCGAGCGGGCGGCTCAATTGGCCACGCAACAGGTGCACGTGACCGAGCACGCGCTTGTGGATTTGCATCACGCGGGGCTCAAGCGGCTGTTGCACCGGCTTGCAGACCGCCTGATCGGCTCCGGCGAGCCGCCAAGGTAGCCGTTGGTGGGGCGAGGCGCCTGTCCTGACGCACTCGGCGCGGAAGGGCTTGTCCTGCGTAGCCTTTGGCAGCAGGGGCCGCGCAAGTCGCGGCCACGTCTGCGGATCGCCCGACCCTGCTATTCCGCCCGAATGCGAACCCGGCGAACTTGGACGCCCAGATCGGACGGATAGCCTCGCAACCCATAGCGTGCCGGATCGTAGGGACGCTCGACGTCGAACCGGTAGACGCCGGTCGGCCAGGCGCCGTCTCCCTCGTTCACGGCCCGCTCAAGTTGCAGCTCAACCGTCTGCCAGCCCGAAGTCACCACCACCCTCGCCGAGCTTCCCCACGGCGCCGTGAGCCGGACCTCCTGCGCGGTCCATTCGGGCGAGACCTCGTCGAAGGCGCACGTCAACGCGATGCGCGCGTGCCCGCCCGGTGCGGGAACGGGGCCGACGATGCCGCTCCCCTGCCGTGTCCAGCGCGCCATCCGGCCGCCGCCGGTATCCTTGGACGCGCTCCACGGGCCGCGCAGACCGAATGGACTGCCATCCATCACCTTGTCCTGCGGCGGTGCCGGATCCGCGCCCAGCGGCGTCACGGCCAGAAAATGGTTGGGAACCTTGCGGGTCTGCGTCACCACCGGGAGATACTGCTTGCAGGTGGCGACGACAAACTGGCCGGTCGTGGCAAATACCGGGTCGAGCCTGACCTGATCCTCCAGGGTGCAGGGCCGCCACGACGAGGCCAGCCAGACCTCCTGCGTCCGCGCAAGGGCTGTGACCCAGGCCGCCGTTTCCGGCCAATACTCATGCGATTCCTCGTTGAGCCCCAGGACCTTGTGCCGCAAGTCGGGCGCATAGGGGACGCTGTGGGGGTAGTGATCGAAGATCACCCACCGGTCCGTGCCGATCCGCTCGGCCACGGCATCCGTCCAGGCCTTCGCGCCCGCCTCGTCAACCAGGGCGTAGGCCGCGGGCCAGCGGATTAGGTTGGCCAGGCTGGCGGTTGTCAGGAGCAGCACAAGGATGGCGGCATGGCGCATGCTCCGCGCCGCCAGTCGCGCCAGCAGTTGCGACAGGGAGGGGATCAGGCAGGCCACGAGCATCAGGATCGCCGGCAGCAGCCGCCGCTGGCTCCAGATACCGACGGGGATCTCATGTCCCTTGATGAACAGGAGAATCAGCCCGCCCCCCAGCAGCGCGTGCATCATCACCTTCTCGCGCAAGGGTCGACGTCCCGCCAGCACGCTGCCGATGCCGGCGGCCAGCAACAGACCAAACGGCAGGCGAATGCCACTCCAAACGGATGCGGCCCCCGAGACGAGTTCCCGCCACAGGGGTTCGGGACGCGTCGTTGCGGCGAGCAGGACGCCGCCCGGCAGCGCCAACGGCAGCAGCCAGGCAGCCTGGCGCCACCGGCGCGGCAACAGGCTTAACCGGGCGTGAATCCGCAGCCGTCCCCGCGCCGCCAGCGACGCGGCGCCCAGAACCGCGCAGACGCTCAGCACCCAGGCGATGGCACGGTGGATCGGCGAGGCTTTCAGCAGGTCAGGAACATGCAGCAGGTTCAGCACTGGCCCATAGGGCTGGCACACATGCGCATAGGCCAGCCACGCCGGAAACAATCCCAGCATCATCCCTCCCGCCAGCGCCAGTAAGGCACGCCAACGGGGCTCCTCCAGGGCCAGAGCCAATATCAGCGGCAGCGCCACCACGACCAGAATCGGATGAAAGGTGACGGCGAGGCCCAGCGCCAGGCCCATGACCGCGCGCATCCATCCGCTCGGCGCGCGCGCGGCGGCGGCCAGCGCCACGGCCGACGCCAGCACCCCGCCGACGGCCTCGGCGTAGAACCCCCTCAGAAACCAGGCGGGCCAGGGCGTGCCGAGGGTCAGCAGCAGCGCCACGATCACGCCCCAGCCGCCGCCGGCCGTGAAACCGGCCAGCAGGGCCGCGAGCAGCCAGAGCGACCCCATCAGCGGGACAAACCGCTCCGCGGCCAGCAGGGGTTCGCCGCCCCCCGCCGCCAGCGGAAGAAAGGGGAGAAAGTAGGGCTGGGTTTCGGCCGACTCCCATCCCATCAACTGAAACGAGCGGTCGCGCGTCGGTCGTCCCGACGACTGCCGAAAGAAGAGAAAATGCTGCCGCATCCCGGGGGGAACCTGCGCCAGGACGGTATCGCGGTCGTGGAACCCCCGGCCGGCGCGGAACACGCGGGCCATGTCGCGGTAGGCGGCGTCGTCCAGCCCCGAGAACAGGTTGTCATGCGGCCGCGCGAGGAAAAAGCCGCACCCGCAGCAGGCGGCCAGCAGGAGCCCGGCGCGGCATGCGCGCGACGACGCGCGCCAGCGCTGCCGCACGCCGGGCCATACCGAGCCAAGCAGCACCACGGCCGGAAGAACGGCCAGGGCGAACGCCAGCAGCATCAGGACACGCATAGGCAACGATCACGCGTTGTGAAAGATCGGCGGCTCCATGGCGATGGCCACTCGGCCCCGGCGGGGAAACGCGCCATGCATGCCCCACCGTGGCTTGTCCCGACCCGCCGCCCGGATCTACGCCAGGCGCGCGCGGAGGAAGGCGATCGCCTTGGCGATGTCGGCGGCGGGGTCGGGCCCCACCTCCCGCTCGATCGTCAGGAAGCCGGTGTAGCCGATCTGCGCCAGCGCGTCGAGATAGCGCGGCCAGTCGACCTGCCCCTCGCCGAGCGGCACTTCCTTGAACTTGGCGGCCGACGCCGCATTCGCCGCATCCCGGTGGTAGACGCCTTCGGCGCTGCCCGCCTGGAGCTGGATGCCGTCTTTGGCATGCGTGTGGACGATATATTTCTTGAGCGTATGGACGGCCTGGACGGGGTCGTCGCCGGAAACCATGACGAGGTTGGCGGGATCGAGGTTGACGCCCAGCCCCCGGCTGTCGATGTCGTCGAGGAACTGTTTGAGGACGGCGGCCTTCTCCGGCCCGGTCTCGATCGCGAAGGTCACGCGGCGGCTGGCGGCATAGTCGGCCAGCTCGCGGCAGGCGCCGAGCATCGTCTGGTAGATGGGGTCGCTCCGGTCCTCCGGCGTGACGCCGATGTGGGTCGTGACGACGGCGGTGCCGACATCGGCGGCGAGGTCGACGATCCGCTTCGAGAGGGCGATCTTGTCGGGGTTCTTGGCCGCCTCGCGGAATCCACCCCCCAGGTCGCCGCACACGGCCGAAATCACCATCCCCAGGCCATCGACCAGCTTACGCAGTTCCACCCGCTTCTCAGCCGTTAGCTCGTCCGGCCCCATCGGCCCGCGAACCGTGTAGATCTGCACGCCCTCGGCGCCGAGTTGCGCCGCCTTGCGGATGCCCTCGAGCGGAGGGAGCCGGAATCCATCCGACATGACACCGATTTTAAAAGCCTTCATGCGTTCCTCTCTGTTCGTCGCTTCGACATGCCCACCGACCGGCGCGCCCCTGTTGGTGGTTGAGCCGGCTGACGAAAGACCGTAAAGGAACCGCCGCTTGGCGTCAAGCGGAAACGCGTCCCTCACGCCAGTGAAGATAGGCGGCAGGCGGCATGGAACTGGTCGAGCGGTGTGCGCAGCAGGGCGACGCGCTCGCGACGCGCGACGGCCTTCAGGTCGTCGGGAATCTCGCGGTTGTGGCAGATCAGCACGGCCCGGATTTCGGCCAGCGTACAGACGGCGATCGTGTTGAGGTGGTTCTGCACGGTGATGAGCAGAGAGTCGGGCGGAGCATGGCCCATCACGTCACTGAGCAGGTCCGACACGTAGACCGCCTCAAGGGTCGTGGCTTCATCATCCGCCACGACGATCTCGCCGTCGCAGGCCGCGGCCGCTTCGCGCAGGGTCATGCGCCATCCTCCGTCGACGCGGCCGCGGGGCGCCCCAGATGCAGGTCGACGCCGACCCGCACGGTCGTTCCCTTGCCCGGCAACGAGCTGATTTCAAAGGTGTCCGAGACGCGCTTGGTGTTGGGCAGCCCCATGCCCGCGCCGAAACCCAGCGAGCGGATCCAGTCGTTGGCAGTCGAGGTGCCGTCGCGGCAGGCCCATTCGACATCGGCCATGCCGGGCCCCGTGTCGCGGGCGGTGATCTCGGCGCGGCCGTTGGCGACGACGAAGCTGAGCGTGCCGCCTTCGGAGTGGACGCAGATATTCAGCTCGAGCTCGTAGGCGGCGACGGCGATGCGCCGGGCGATGCGCCGGTCGACCTGCCGGTCGCGCAGCAGCAGTTTGATCTCGTTGGCGGCCTTGCCGGCGTTCTCGAAATCGAGCTTCATGACAGGGTACTCGCACAGCATGTAGAGGCGGTCGCCCTCGTCGGTGCCGACGCTGACCCCCTTGTGGGCGCTCTCCAGCCGTTCGACCTCGCGGGTCAGCTCGCGCAGGAGAACCCGGTTGATATCGCGCTGGCTGACGATGCCGACCAGATTGCGTCCGCGGTTCAGGACGGGGAAGCGTCC
>JAAYZJ010000178.1 GCA_012514915.1 Lentisphaerota bacterium
AGATCTTGGTGATCTCGGGCCATTCGCGGGCCTGGGCCGTGATCGCCGCGCCGTACTGGTCGGTGCTCATCGGGCGCAGGCCGGCGGAGACCAGCCGCAGGCGGATGGTCCCCACGTGGGAGGAGCGCGAGCCGCCCATGCCGCCCCCGGGGCCGGCGTTCAGAGAACTCACCGTGAGGTTGCGCTCGCCGATCGTTTCGCGGGCCAGCGTCAGGAGCCGCCGCCCAACCTCGGTCGTCTTCTCGTAGCGGGTGCCGACCGGCAGCTCGTACATGATGCGCAGCTCGCCGGTGTCCTCGCTGCCCATCAGCTCGGAACCGATGCGGCCGAAGAGGAGCACCGTGCCGACGATCACCGCCACCGCCAGCATCACCACCAGCCACCGCGCGCGCAGGGTGGTGGCCAGTAGCCAGCCGTAGCCGTTCTCCAGGCGGACGAACTGCCGCTCCGACCACGCCTGAAACATGGTGTTGAACCGCCCGCGGGAGACGGTGCCGGCCGGCTTCAGCAGCACGGAGGCCAGCATCGGCGTCAGATAGAGCGAGCAGAAGAGCGAGGCGAGCAGGGTGATCGTGACCAGGCCGGCGAGCTGCTTCATCATGATCCCCGAGACGCCCTTCTCGAAGATCAGCGGCAGGAAGACGACGATCGTCGTCAGCGTCGAGGCCACCACGGCGAGCCCAACCTCGTCCGTGCCGAACATCGCCGCCTCGCGCCGTTTGACGCCGCGGCCCATGTGCGAAACGATGTTCTCCAGCACGACGACGGCGTTGTCGACCACCATGCCGATCGCCACCGCCAGCGCCGAGAGGCTCATGATGTTGATCGTCCAGTCCATCACGTACATGAAAAGGAAGGCGATGATCAGCGAGGCGGGAATCGTGATCGCGATGATCAGCGAGGTGCGGAGGCTGCGCAGGAAAAAGAGCGTGGTCAGGATCACGAACAGGCCGCCGTAGAGCACGGTCCGCCCCACCGAGCGGATCGACTTGACGATCATCTCGCTGGTGTCGCCGATCGTGATGACCTCGTAGTCGGCGGGGAGGTTGCGCTTGAGCTCGTCCAGCCGCTTGAGCACGCGCTGGCAGACGGCGACCGTGTTCTCGCCCGACCGCTTCTGGACGATCATCATCATCGACCACTTGCCGTTCGTCTCGACCACGCTGTCCCGCTCGACGAAGCCATCCTCGATGACCGCCACGTCGGCGAGGCGCACGAGCGTGTCGCCCACACGTTTGACGACGACGTCGCCGACCTCGCCCGGCTCGGCGAATTCGCCCGGCACGCGGATCGTGTAGTCGATCGGCCCGATCCGGATGTTGCCGGCCGGCTCGGTGCGGTTGTCGAGGTTGATCGCGTCCGCCACCGCGGCGAGCGACAGGCCGTAGGCCGAAAGCCGGTCGGGATCGAGCCGGACGTTGACCTGCCGCTCGAGCCCGCCGAACGCCTCGACCGAGCCGACGCCCGGCACGCGCTTGAGCACGTCGACGATCTCGTCGTTGATGACGTCGACCATCTTCTCGCGGTTCTCCCGGGCCGTGATGCCAAAGAAGAGGATCGGCATGTTGGCCGTGTTGAACTTGAACATGATCGGGTCGTCGGCGTCGTCGGGCAGGCGCCGCTTGGCGCGCTCCAGCAGGTCGCGGATGTCGTTGGAGGCCTCGCCGAGGTCGGTGCCCCACTTGAAGCGGCAGGCCACGCGCGAGCGCCCCTCGGAGGTGCTGCTGGTGATCTCGTCGAGATCGGTCACGCTGCCGAGCGCGCTCTCGATCACACGCGTGATCTTGGTCTCGACGTCTTCCGTGTTCGCGCCGTCCCATAGCGTGAAGACCGAGACGACCGGGTTCTCGATCTCGGGCATCATGTCGACCGCGAGGAAGGTGTAGGAGAAGAACCCCAGCACCAGGATGGCCACGAACACCATGAGTGTTGTGACCGGATTCTTGACGCCGCTTTCTGAAATCCGCATGAGCGTGGGTCCTCTGTCGATCGTCCCTGGAAACGCCTAGTGTTGCGTGTCGAGCCGCACGCGGACGCCGTCGGCCAGCCGCTGCTGTCCGACAATGATGATCTCGTCGTCGTCCGCCAGCCCCTCGACGATCTCGACGACATCGTCGGCCCGGATACCGAGCCGCACGTCGGTGGCGCGCGCGATACCGTCCTGCACACGGTAGACCAGGTGGCGGTCGACGTTGCGGATGACGGCGTCGAACGGCACGACCAGGACGTTCTTTCGCTCGTTCAGCGCCAGCGTCCCCGTGGCGAACATGCCGGGCAGGTAGCGGCCGTCGGGATTGTCGACCAGCGTCTCGATGCGGACCGTCCGCGTCTCGCTCTCAGCGACGGGGTAGATGCGGGAGAGGGTGGCCTTGACCGGCTGGCCGGGATAGGCGTCGATCTCGATGTCGATCCCCGTCTCGTTCAGCGACAGTTGCGCATAGAGCGTGGTCGGCACGCTGACCTGGAACCGGAGCGTGTCGACCTGCGTGATCGTCACCACCTGCGCGCCGACCGGCAGCAAGGCGCCCGGTTCGACATGGCGCGCGGAGACGACGCCGTCCATGGGGGCCACCAGGCGGGTCTCATCGAGGTTGATCTGGGCGATCTCGACCTGCGCCTGCGCCTGCTCGACGGCCGCGGCGGCGCGCTCGCGGTCAGCCAGCGCGCGGTCGCGCTCCTGCTCCGTCGCGCTGCCCTCCTTGAACAGCATCTCGGCCCGATCCCATTCGCGTCGCTTGTCGGCCAGGGTGGCCTCGGCCGACTTCAGGGCCGCTTCGGCGGCATGCATCTGGGCGACGTAGTCGCGCGATTCGAGCGTGGCGATCCGCTCGCCCCGCTTCACAGGCGTCCCCTCTTCCACGCGGGTGCCGTCCTCGAGTTCGAGCGTCAGCAGGCGCCCCGTCACCTTGGCACTGACTTCGACCACGGCGGGCGAGAAAAGCCCACCCGTCTTCTTGATCGTCTGGGCCAGCGTGCGGCGCTCCGGGCGCCCGGTCCGGACGACGTAGACGCGTTCGGCGGCCGGCACCGGCGGCGTCTGCGCGCCGACGGGTATGGCGGTGGCCAGCGCCATCAGGACCAGGAACAACTGACCCCACGTGTAGCGTGGGCGGACGAGACGATCTTCGTGCATTCGGGTTTTCATCGGGGTTCCTTGGCGGGGCTCGAAATCGGGGGTGCCTTCAGGGGGCCAGCGGATCGGCGTCCATCTGGAAGGCGGGCGTCACGACGACATCGCTGGCCGGCCCCAGGATCCCCAGGGCCCGGCGGAGCTGCAGGCGCGCGGTGCTGTGCGCATGCACCGCGTTGTAATAGCGGCCCATGGCCTCGGTCAGCGCGCTCTGCGCGTCGAGCACCTCGATCTGCGTGTTGCGGCCGAGGCGGAAGCCCGACTCCAGGATGCGCAGCGCCTCGCGGGCCAGCTCGATGTTCTTCCGCTGCGACTGGTAGAGTTCGTCGGCATAGCGCAGGTCAAGCAGCGCCTTGACGACCTCGACCCTCACCGTCTCCTCGGCATCCTTCAGGTTGGCCACGGCCTGCTGCTGACGCGCCACGGCCTGGGCCAGCTTGCCGCGGCGGGTGAAGCCGTCGAAGAGGTCGAAGCTGACGGTCACGCCGGCCGTCCAGCGGTCGTTCCACCCCCCGCGGGTGGGCTCGTTGGGATCGGGATCGGCCAGCACGCCGCTGACGAAAAGATCGGCCTCAGGACCGTACCGGCCGCGCGCGGCATCGGCCTCCGCTTCGGCCATCCGCACCTCCGCCTCGCGCACCAGCAGGTCGGCGCGCGATTCGAGCGCCAGTCGCGCCATGTCGCCGTCGTGATAGGTCTCGGCGCGGTAGTCCAGGGTGTCGCTTAGCGTGACCTCGCTCTGCTGGTCGACGCCCAGCGCGTGCAGCAGGGCGATCCGCGCCGTCCGCAGGCGGTTGCGCGCGTTGAGGAGGTCGGCCCGCGCGGTGGAGAGCTCGACCTCGGCACGGAGGACTTCGTAGTCGGAGACCGTCCCGGCCGACCGCTTGTGTCGCGAGGTCTGCAGCATCCGTTCGGCGACCGCGGCCGACTCCTCGTAGACGGTGACGAGGTGGCCCATCAGCAGCACGTCGAGGTAGTGGCCGGCCACGGTGGCGATGGTGGCCTGGACCTGCTGGCGGATGACGGCATCGGTGCTGGCGGCGTAGAGCCGCGCATAGCGCAGACCGGCCTCGACGACGCCCGAGCGCCAGAGGGGCTGCGTGATCCGCAGGCCCGCCGAGTAGGTCTCGGGCTCATCGCCGCGCTCCTCCAGCACGCGCGACACGTTGCCGTCGAGGCCGACCTGGGGCAGCGCGCCACCGCGGGCCTCCTCGACGAGGCCGGCCGCCTCCCGGCGGCGCAGGAAGGTGGCGCGCAGGGTCAGGTTGTTGGCCAGCGAGAGGTTGCAGGCGTCATGCAGCGAGAGCGAGCCGGTGATCACGGGCAGCCCCGAGGCCGGCTGGGTGGCGTCGACCGCGACGGCCTGCGCCACGGCACGGCGTGCGTCGCGCAGTTCGGCAGCGACGGGTTCCGGCGAGGTCGACAGACACCCCGTCAGCAGGCCGGCCACCGCGGCCAGCGCGAGGACCGGCGCGGCCTGCCTGGCGCGGGATGGTCGCCGACTGCCGGCGGACGCTTGGCGGGCGGCCGGCGGCGTGCCGCCAGGATGGGCCCAGAGCAACGGCAGCAGACAGGTTGCCAGGCGGTCCATCCCCTGTTCGTGGGTGAGTGGCAGCCCTTCGCGCGCCCAGGCGTGGTGAAAGAAGCGCAGAGCCCCCTCGACCAGCCCCGCCAGCTCGGCCGGCGCAGGTTCGGCATGTAGCACCCCCTGCCGGATCCCCTCCGCGAACACGGCGTGCACGCGCGCGATGTGGGCGGTGAATTTTTCGCGGCAATCGGTGGGCAGCGCGCCGCCGGCGGCGGCACGCTGCCGGTTCCTGACGGGATGGTAGACATGCATGAAAGCCTCGTGACGGCGGATTTCATCGAGCCGCAGGGCGACATAGCGGATCACCGCCTCGCGCGGCCGGGCGATCAGCGGCTCGACCTCGCGGCCAAACCGCTCGATCATGTCGTCGAGGATGAGTTCGGCCACGGCCAGGAAGAGCTCCTCCTTGCCGGCGAAGAAATTGTAGATGGTTCCCGTGGCGTAGCCGGCTTCGCGCGCGATCTCCTCGACCATCGCATCGTCGTAGCCTTTGACGGCGAACACCCGCTCGGCGGCCGCGATCAATTCCCGGCGGTGCGCCTCGCGCTCGCGCTCGCGGCGAATCTGGGCTTGTGAGGTGACGGCATTCATGTGAATGGGGATTCATCTTAATGAACGACGGTTCACATGTCAACAGGGGGCCGGAAAAATCAGCCTGTCAAGTATTCTGGTGACAATCCCGGCGGCAAGCGATAAGCTATACAAGCCTTTTATTCGACGCTTTGTCGCCGGCGCGATGGCCGGGCGGCGGCGCACACGGACGACCGGCGGCGCCGCCCAGATGGTTTTCTCTCACGGTGCCGCTTTTCAAGGACAGACAGCATGCAATCGATCGACTGGACTAGTTTGGGCTTCAAGTACCTGGATACGAACAGCCACATCCGCTATACCTGGCGCAAGGGCGCCTGGGACGCGGGCGAGCTCGTCCGCGAGCCCTACTTGAAGCTGCACATCGCCGCATCCTGTCTCCATTACGGCCAGGCCGCGTTTGAGGGGCTCAAGGTGTTCGGCTGCCGCGACGGCCGGGTGCGTGCCTTCCGGCCCGCCGAGAACGCCGAGCGGATGTACCGCACGGCGCGGCGCGTCTGCATGGCGCCCGTCCCCGTCGAACTGTTCCTGGAGGCGCTGCGCCGCGTCGTCCAGGCCAACCGCGCGTTCATCCCGCCCTACGGCACCGGCGGCTCGCTCTACGTCCGCCCGCTGCTGATCGGCAGCGGACCGCAGATCGGCGTCGCCCCGGCCGACGAGTATACCTTCATCATTCTCGTCATGCCTGTCGGCCCCTACTACAAGGGCGGCCTCAAGCCGGTTCGGGCCGCGATCCTCGACGACTACGACCGGGCGGCGCCGCTCGGCGTCGGCCACGTCAAGGTCGCCGGCAACTACGCCGCCAGCCTCTTCGCGCATGAGCAGGCCAAGCACGACGGCTACCCCGTCGAACTCTACCTCGACGCCCGCACCCATACCTACGTCGAGGAGTTCGCCACGTCGAACTTTTTCGCCATCACGCGCGACGGCAAGTACGTCACCCCCGATTCGCCCTCGATCCTCCCCAGCGTGACGAACGACACGCTCAAGCAGGTCGCGGCCGACCTGGGGATGCCCGTCGAGACGCGCCCCGTCGCCTTCGGCGAACTCGGGACCTTCGCCGAAATCGGCGCCTGCGGCACAGCCGTCGTCGTGACCCCCGTGAACGAGATCGTCCGCGGCGACACCGTCATCCGCGTCGGCGACGGCAGCGACACGTGCGGCCCCGTGCTGCAGAAGCTGTACAACACGGTCCAGGGCATCCAATATGGCGATCTCCCCGACACGCACGGCTGGTGCGTGGATGTGGGCTGAGACCGCCGCGCAACCCCAACAGGAGATGAACAGATGAGCAGGACAACACGGCGAATCGGACGGGTGATCGGTATCGCACTGGTGACGCTGGCGGTTGTGCTGCTGCTCGTCACGCTGCGGCTCGGCACCTTGATCCGCACGGCGGTCAACACGATGGGGCCGCCGCTGCTCGGCGTGCCGGTGTCGGTCGAGTCGGTCGCCGTTCACCCCCTGCAGGGGCGCTTCAAGCTCCACGCGCTGACCATCGGCAATCCGGAAGGTTATTCGAGCGAGTATCTCTTCCGCCTCGACGACATGCGGCTGGAACTGGCGGTGGCCGACCTGTTCAAGGGCAAAACCCGGTTCAAGGAGATCGTGATCGAGGGGCCCCATGTCTGGTACGACCGGAAATTGACCCGCAGCAACGTCGGGGATCTGCTGGAGCATCTGGAGCAGATGGCGCCGGCCGAGCAGCCGGCCGACAAGCCCCGCGACAGCAAGCCGGCCAAGCCGGTGATCATCGACCGTTTCGAGATGAAGGAGGGAACGGTCGGCATCAAGGTGGGGGTGGGCATGAAGCTGCCGCTGCCGGGGATCGAGCTCAAGGACATGGGCCGGGACGGCGCCCTGATGCCGGTGCAGATCGTCCGCCTCATCTTCGTCAACATCTTCAAGGGCGTGCTGAACGTCGTGGCGGGCGCGGGCGATCTGGCGGTCGAGGGGCTCAAGGGCGCCGGCGGGCTGGCCGCGGACGGCATCAAGGGCGCCGGCGGGCTGGCCGCAGATGGCATCAAGGGCGCCGGCAAGGCCGTGGGCGGCCTGGTTTCGGGAATCGGCGGCCGTCTGCTGGGCGGCTCCGGCGCGACGAATGCCGCGGCGGCGGATGAGTGAGTCCCCGCCCACCGCCGACGCGCTGGGCGCCGCGCTCCAGCGCCATTTCGGCTTCGCGACCTTCCGGACGGGGCAGGCCGAGGCGGTGCAGGAGGTCCTGGCCGGATCGGATCTCCTGCTCGTCATGCCGACGGGTTCGGGCAAGTCGCTCTGCTTCCAGCTCGCCAGTCTGCTGCTGCCGGGCGTGACGCTCGTCGTCTCGCCCCTGATCGCGCTCATGAAAGACCAGGTCGACGGCCTGACGGCGCGGGGCATTCCGGCCACGTTTCTCAACTCGTCGCTGTCGGCCGGCGACATGGCGGCGCGCCTGCACGACCTGCGCGCCGGACGGTACAAGCTGGTCTACCTGGCGCCGGAGCGCTTCCGCAACGCCCGTTTCATCGAGACGCTCGCCGCGGTCGACGTCTCGCTCTTCACCGTCGACGAGGCGCACTGCATCAGCCAGTGGGGCCACGACTTCCGCCCCGACTACCTCCACCTGCGGCACGTGCTGCGCACCCTGCCGCGGGCGCGCGTGCTGGCCGTCACGGCGACCGCCACGCCGGCGGTGCGCGACGACATCGTCCGCCAGCTCGGGCTGGGCGCGCCGCCACGGCCGGCGCCGCGGGTCCGCATCCACGGCTTCGCCCGCCCCAATCTCCGCCTGGCCGTCACCCGCACCCCGACACACGACTTCAAGGCCCGCCGCCTCGAGGCGGTCATCGCCGCCTACCGGCGCGGCATCGTCTACTGCGCCACCCGCAAGATGACCGAGCGCGTCGCCACGCGGCTCCGCGCCGCCGGCCTGCGGCCGCTCGTCTACCACGGCGCGCTGACCGACGCGGCGCGCGCCGCCGCGCAGGACCGCTTCATGCGCGAGGCCGATCCGGTGGTCGTCGCGACGAACGCCTTCGGCATGGGGGTCGACCGCAAGGATCTCCGCTTCGTGATCCACTGGGATGTTCCCGGCAGCGTCGAGGCCTACTACCAGGAGGTCGGCCGCGCGGGCCGCGACGGCGGCCCCGCCTGGTGCGAATTGCTCTTCAACTACGCCGATGTCCGCACGCAGCGGTTCTTCCTGGAGGGCTCGACGCCCAGCGCCGCCGAGGTGCTGGCCGTCCGCGCGGCCGTCGACCGGCTCTGCGCTGCCGGGCCGGCCGAGACGACCGACGCGGCGCTGGCCGCCAGCGCCGGGATGGACAACGACATGGGGGCCCGCGCGGCGCTGGCGCTGCTCGAACGCGCCGGCTTCGTGACCCGGATGGCCGCGCCCGGCGGGCGCGGCGCCGCCACGCTCACCCCGACGGGCCGGCTCGACGAGGCGCGCCTGCGGGCGCTGCTGGAGGGCCTCGAGGCCAAGCGCCGGCTCGATGAGGCGCGCCTCGAGGCGCTGCTGGCCTATGTCGATTACCGGGGGTGCCGCCACGCCTTCTTTCTCAACTACTTCGGCGAGAAGGGCCTCGCCCCGCGCTGCACCGTCTGCGACCGCTGCGCGCGGCGCGACCCGGAGCCGCGCGCCGCGCCGACCGAGGATCAATGGCTCGTCGTCCAGAAGATCCTGAGCTGCGTGGGCCGCATGCAGGGCGACGGACACGGCGCCGGCCGCGTCATCCGGGTGCTGCGCGGCGAGGCCGGCGACGCCCCCGGCGAACAGGGGCTCGGCCAATTGTCGACCTTCGGCCTCCTGGCCGATGAACCGCCGGACCGCCTGGCCGCGCTGCTCCGCGCGCTGCAGGACGAATGCTGCCTGCGGCCGGCCGAAACACCCGACGCGCCGCTGGCCCTGACCGCCTACGGCCTGCAGGTCGTGCTGCGGCGCGCCGCCTTCGAGATCGCCTGGCCCGCGGGCGACCACCCGCCACCCGGGCGGCGCGGCGGCCCGGTTCGCAGGCGCTGAACAGAAGGAAGCCCCCCTTGAACAAGACCCTCTGGCAATACTATCTCGACACGGCGGCGGCGATCTCCGAGGGGGCGCTGACGATGATCGACTCGCTCGAGCAATGGCGGCACGAACGGCCGCGCCGGCGCGCGGAGTTGCTTCGCGCGATGGGCCTGCACGATCTGCCGCCCGTCGACCTGCAGACCACCATCTACGGCGAGTCCCGCGGCGACGGCTACCGCCTGCTGCGCCTGGCCTACCAGCTCCTGCCCGATGTCTGGGGCACGGGCAACCTGCTGCTGCCCGATCCGCTCCCCGCCGCGGCGCTGCCCGCCGTGCTGCACGTGTGCGGCCATACCTCCAGCGGCGTGGGAGACAACTCGCCCGAGACCCTCGTCTGGGTGCGCCGCGGCTATGCCTGCCTGGTTTTCGACACGATCACGCAGACCGACAACACCGGCGGCCACCGGGGACTCGCCTCGGGGCGGCGGCTGGACTGGATCGCGCGCGGCTACAGCTCGGCGGGCGGCGAACTGCTGAACGGCCTGCGCGCCTTCGAGGTCCTGCGGCGCCGGCCCGAGGTCGATCCCGCCCGCATCGGCGTCACCGGCCGTTCGGGAGGCGGTGCGCAGAGCTTCTTCCTCGCCGCGGCCGAGGAGCGGATTTGCGCCGCCGTGCCGGTGGTCGGCGTCGCCTCGCTGAAGTGGAGCCTGGCCGAGCGCGCCTTCCGCGGGCACTGCGACTGCATGTACGCCCCCGGGTTGTTCCAGCGCGACGCCGCCGACTTCGCCGCGCTGATCGCGCCCCGGCCGGTGCTGTTCTGCTACGGACGCGACGACGGGCTGTACAGCCCGGCCGAGTACCAGGCGCTGGTCGAACGGACGCGGCGCATCTACCGCCTGTACGGGCGGGAGGACGATTGCCGGCTGCTCGAATCACCCGGCGGACACAGCGTGCGCGAACCGGCCTTCGGCGAGGCGCAGCGCTGGTTCGACCGGCACGTGGCCGGCGTGGAGCGGCCGGTGCTGCCGCTGGCCGCGCGCGAGATCGGCGAGCCGACGGGGAGCGTCTTCAACGGGCAACGTCCCGTGCCCGACCGGATCGACCTGCTGCCCGAGCTGCTGACGACGGCGCCGGGACATCCGCTGCCGCGCACGGCGGCGGCGTGGCCGGCCATCCGCGAGGCGGCGGTGGCGCGGCTGCGGGCGAACGTCTTCGCCTGGCTCGACCGGGCCGACGAGCCGGCGGCTTTTGCGCACGTGTGCCACAACCGCTACCGGGGCGACATCGGCGGCATGGAGGCGTGGCTGGAACTTCCGGAAGGGCAGGATCAGGCTTCGCGCCTGAT
>JAAYZJ010000179.1 GCA_012514915.1 Lentisphaerota bacterium
ATCAACATCATCCCTGCTGGGGATCCCCTTGGCTCTCGCCGTGGTTCGCATGATGATCGACGTGGCTAGATCCACCTCTTCCCTTGTTACTCCTGTCGCCAGCCGGATGGCGTCAGACCAGCCGGGGGTCGGGAACCCGCAGGACGGTGCCGACCTGTTTCCTGGGCCGGCTGGTCTGGCGCCGCGCGGCGAGCAGCGCGTCGTAGGCCGCCCGGTCCACGGGGAGCTGGACGGGGGCGTTCAGGTGGCTGGAGAGCGTGATGGCATTGGCCAGTTCGAGCGGCATCCGCGCCGATTCGGCGTCGCACCGCAGGGGCTCGCCGAAGAGCAAATGGCGGGCGAAATTGGTCATCAGGCGTCCCTGCAGCCGGTTGTTGGGGATCGCCTCGCAGGCGGGGGTCACGTCGTGGATGGCCGGGCGGCGCCAGACGTCCCCGTCGGCCGCGCTGCTGGCGCGCAGGTCCTCGTCGTACACGACGCATTCGAGCCGGCCGTGGCGGTAGGTGAGGCTGCCCCGCGTGCCGATGATCTCGAGCATCTCGTGGTGCTTGGACTCGATCGTCGAGGCGTAGAGGTAGCCGACCGCGCCGTTGGCGTAGCGCAGCAGCGCCTCGGCCTGATCCTCGACCTCGATGTCGTGCAGCGGGCTGGTCGTCGTGTGACCAATCACGGATTGCGGCAGGCCGCCCAGCAGCGTGAACAGATCGATCAGGTGCGGGGCCTGGTTGATCAGCACGCCGCCGCCTTCTCCACGCCACGTCGCCCGCCAGACATTGGCGTCGTAGTAGCACTGGGTCCGGAAGTCGGGCAGCACCAGCAGCGTGCGGACCGTCTCGCCCAGGCGCCCGGCGGCGACGAAGTCGAGCGCCGCCTCGAAGACCGGTTCGAAGCGGCGCTGGAACATGATGCCCAGCGTCCGGCCCGCCCGCCGCGCCGCGGCCAGCATGCGGTCGGCGGACGAGACCGTCTCGGCCATGGGCTTCTCGCAGAGGACGTGCAGCCCTGCCTCCAGGCAGGCCTCGACCACCGGCAGGTGGAGCGGATGCGGGGTGGCGATCAGGGAGGCGTCGGCCACGCCCGCCGCCAGCATCGCCTCGGCCGAGGTGAAGGCGGGGACGCCGAACTGGCGTCCCGTTTCGTCGGCCGTGGCCGCGTGCGCATCGACCACGGCGGCCAGTTCCATCTCGCCGACCTGCTCGCGCATCGTCTGGCAATGGGCGCGGCCCATGGCGCCCACACCGATGACGGCGACCCGCAGGCCCGTTCCGTGCCGAATGGTCTCCATCCGCTGGCCTTGTTGGTCCTGGCTCATGCGCGCCGGGCCAGGAGGGTGTCAGCCTGCTCGGCCACTTTGCGGAAGGCGTCGGCGATCGGCCTGATCGCGGCGGGGCGGTCGTGCTTGAACCAGGGCGCGCCGAAGGCGATCGAGGCGATCGAGTCGGTGACGGGCAGGCTCCCCGCCCGCTGCCGCACATCGCGCTGGCCGAACGCCAGCACGGTCGGCTGTCCCTGGTGGAAAATGTCGGCCTCGTGGAAAACCGGATGGGTGTAGAGCGGCTGGTTGGCGCCGGCCCGGGTGGGGAACCCTTCGGCGCGCACGGCCTCGCAGAAGGTCTCGCACGGCAGACCGCCGAGCTCCTCGGCCCGGTAGAGGCCGCGGGGAAAGTACCAGGCGCCGGTGGAGCTGGCCGGGTCGGACGGCCGGTGCGGCCGGATGCCGGGGACATCGGCCAGCAGATCCCAGAAACGCCCCATGGCCGCCTGGATCTCCCGCATGCGCGCCGGAAAGTGCTTCAGCTGCACGCGTCCCATGGCCGCGCAGGTCTGGTTCATCCGGTGCTTGCAGCCGCCGAGCGGCGCCCCCGCGATACGAACCAGGCCGGCGTCGGTCACCTGGGCATCGGCCACGTTGAAGTTGCTCGCCAGGCCCGTCCGCTCGTAGTGGCCGTAGGCGACGCAGCGCTCGTAGAGCAGGCGGTCGTTGGTGACGATCATGCCGGCCTCGCCGACCGCGAATCCCTTGCCGCTCATCATGCTCATCGCCGCGATGTGGCCGAGCGTGCCGGTCATGCGCCCCTTGTACAGCGAGCCGTGCGCGTGCGAGTTGTCCTCGATGACCTTGATGCCGTGCCGGTTGGCGATCGCCAGGATCGGGTCGAGATCGGCCGGGTGGCCGGCGTAGTTGACCACCACGATGCAGCGGGTGCGCGGCGAGAGGCGGTGCTCGATATCGTTGGGATCCAGACACAGGGTCTCGGGGTCGACGTCGGCGAAGTGGACCGCCGCCCCGAGCTGCAGGGCCGGCAGGGCGCTGGCCCAGTAGGTAAGCCCGGGGCAGATGACCTCGTCGCCAGCGCCGACGCCGCAGGCCCACATGGCGGCGAGCAGGGCGGCCGTGCCGTTGCAGGTGCCCAGCGCGTAGCGGGTGCCGTTGTACGCGGCCCACTCCTTCTCGAACGCCTTGGTGATCTCGGTGCCGGACATGGCGCGGGCCCGGAGCACCTCCGTGACGGCGGCAATGTCCTCGTC
>JAAYZJ010000180.1 GCA_012514915.1 Lentisphaerota bacterium
GTGGACGTGTATCCGCCGCCGCATTGACTGGCGTCCGCCGCGCCGTCAGCCCAGGAAATTGGCGATGCCCACCAGCATCATCTGGGCGGCCAGCGCGGCCAGCACGAGCCCGGTGACCTTGCTCAGGATGTTGAGGCCGCGACGGCCGATCACACGCTCGATGGCGGAGGCCAGCAGGAGGATGGTTCCGAGCGTGGCCAGCGCGAATAGCAGTGCCAGCGCACCGACGGCCTTGCGCAGCGGGGCGTCGATCTCCGCGCCGAGCACCAGCAGCGTCCCGACCGTCGCCGGCCCGACGATCACGGGTATCGCCAGCGGCACGACCGCGATGTCGTGGTCGGGGCTGTCGGCGTCCGAGACCGGCGTGTTGCGGATGAGCGTGACCGAGGAGAGGAAGAGCAGCGCCCCCGTGCCCACGCGGAAGGCGTCGAGGGTGATGCCGAAGAGGGCGAAGATGACGGAACCGAAGAAGAACAGGATCAGGCAGATGACCGTCGCGGCGCCGAGGACGCGCCAGGCCAGGTGCCGCTGCTGCGCACCACTGTACTCCCGCGTCATGCTCAGGAACATCGAGAGCGCGAAGAAGGGCGTCAGCACGAAGAAAAACTTCAGCCAGACCGAGACGAAGAAGTTGAGCATAGCGCCTTCAGCTTGTTGATCGAGCACTGCCAGAAGTTCCGTTCAAAATCGGCGGAGAAGGCGGCGATGTGCGGCGAGAGCACCACGTTGCCGAGCGCCAGCAGCGGGTTGTCGGCCGCGGGGGGCTCCTGCTCGAGGACGTCGAGCGCCGCGCCGCCGAGGCGCCCCGCACGCAGCGCCGCGACCAGAGCTTCCTCGTCGACGACCGGGCCGCGCGCCGTGTTGACCAGCAGCGCCCCGGGTTTCATCAGGGCCAGCTCGGCCGCGCCGATCAGGCGCCGGGTCTCGGACGTGAGGGGGCAGTGCAGCGAGACGCAGTCGGCCTGGCGCAGCAGGTCGGGCAGCGGGGTGGACTGCGGACTGAAGGGATCGTGGTGGAGCACGCGCAGGTCGAAGCCGCGCAGCATCTTCTCGACCAGCCGGGCGATCTGCCCGTAGCCGACGAGCCCCAGGCAGCGCCGGCTCAGGTGCCAGCGCTGCAGCGCTTCGCTGTCGGCCCAGCGGCCCTCGCGGACGCGCCGGTCCTGGACGGTGATCTGCCGCACGAGCGCCAGCAGCAGCGCGACGGCGTGTTCCGCGACCGACTCGGCGATCGACTCGGGCGTATTGTGCACGGCGATGCCCAGCGCCTTCGCGGCATCCAGCGGGATGGAATCGAGTCCACTGCCGCTGCGGAAGACGGCCCGGCAGCGGGGAAGACGCCGCAGCGCCGCCTCCGTCACGCACAGGTTCGGGCCGCAGAACCAGACGACGTCGGCGTCGGCGGCGGTCTCGACCAGCTCGTCCTCGCCGGCGCAGCGGCGGCAGCGCAGCGCGATGCCCGCCTCCGCGATCCCCTGCTCGACCCAGGCCGGGAGTTCGCCGGGGTTGCGACTGACCATCGCGACGGTCAAGCGCCCATCTCCCGGTGGGCCTCGTCCAGCAACTGGCGCGCCTGGCCGAACATGCACGAACAATCGCTGCACAGCGCCGTCCAGTGGATGCCGCGCTGGCGCCACTCGGCAAGCGGCACACCGAAGGCGCCCAGCATGACGCCGGCCCGGCGGGTCTTCTCGCAGATCTCCTCGATGACCTGCACGACCTCGGGGTCGGTCAACTGGCCGAGCTTGCCCATCGATCCGGAGAGGTCGTAGGGACCGACGCAGACGCTGCCCACTCCCGGCACCTTGAGGATGGCGTCGAGGTTGCGGACGGCGTCGATGTGCTCGATCTGCACGATCACCAGCGGCTCGTTTTCCGACTCCTTCAGATACTCCGCGAAGGGTTTCGCGCCATAGGCGGTGGCCCGCCGCGTCCCGCAGCCCCGGTTGCCGGCCGGCGGGTAGCGGCAGGCGGCGACCGCCTCGCGGGCGAGCTCGGCCGAATTGACCATCGGGATGATCACGCCGGCCGGCGCCAGATCGAGAATCGGCTTGATGATGCCATGTTCGTTCCACGGCACGCGGACGAAGGGGGCGCACGGCGTGCCGCGCACCGCCATCACATGGTGGTGCAGCTCCTGGATCGTGAACGGCGCATGCTCGCTGTCGATCCAGGTGAAATCGAAACCGGCATCGGCCGCCAGCTCGCTGACCGCGGGATCGGCCAGCGAGATGATCGTACCCAGGGCGACGCGCCGCTGCGTGGTTCCGATGAACGTTTCCAGATTGTTGATCTTCATGTCCGGTTATATTAGCAGAGGGGCCGCCGGTTGTCGCGCCAGGAAATCACTTCAGGCTGACGCCGTGGACCTTTTTGCCGGCGGGGGAGCCCCTCCTCCTAGACCAGCGCGCGCCAGAGGTCGATGTTCTCGAGTTTCTGGCGGATTGCGTTGGTGAAGTTGGCGGCCGTCGCGCCGTCCACGATGCGGTGGTCGGCGGAGAGCGTCATCTTCATGATCGAACGGACCACGACCTTGCCGTCCACGACGACCGCCTGCTCGCGGGCGCTGGAGACGGCCA
>JAAYZJ010000003.1 GCA_012514915.1 Lentisphaerota bacterium
AAATGCTTGAGGATGGCCTCCGTGTACATGACCGACCGTCCGCCGATACCCACTTGGACATACCGCTTCTTCGTCTTTTTCATGGGCGGGAACATAGTCCCTGCGATACGAACTGTCAACAGCCAACTCCGACTTCGCCGACTCGACCCGACTCGCCGACTCGGACAAGCCACACGACAAGTTTTTGTGTCAAGTTCTTGTGGCATGCACCCGTCCAAAGCGATATAATCGAGGTTTCGCTCCTAAACTCATTCCGAAGGAAAGCGAACGATCATGCCTATTCTCCGGTCATCCCTGTTGTCGATTCTCGTCCTGGCCCTGCTGGCCGGTTGTTCAGGCGAAAAAGCGGATCCGGCCCGGCCCCGTCCGATCCGGCTCACCTACAGTGTCTTCTTCCCCCCGACGCATGTGCAGGCCCGGGAGGCGGTCCAGTGGGCCGAGGCGGTCGAGCAGCGTACCGGCGGCCGGGTGAAGATCGACGTGTTCGCCGGGGGGACCCTGAGCAAGGCCGAGCAGTGCTACCAGGGCGTCAAGGACGGCATCTCCGATATCGGCATGAGCTGCCTGGCCTACACCCGCGGACGCTTTCCGCTCCTCGAGGGGCTCGATTTGCCGGTCGGCTACCCCGACGGCCTGGCCGCCACGCGCATCGCCAATGAACTGGCCGCGAAATACCAGCCGGCCGAAATTCAGGACACCCATCTCCTCTACCTGCACGCCCACGGCCCGGGAATCCTCGCCAGCAAGCGGCCGGTGCGTCGGCTCGAGGATCTTAAAGGAATGAAAGTGCGTGCGACGGGCCTCTCGGCCAAGATCGTCGAGCTGCTGGGCGGCGCGGCGGTCGGCATGCCGCAGCCCGAAACCTACGAAGCGCTGCAGAAGGGCGTCGTCGAGGCGACCCTCTGCCCCGTCGAGACGCTGAAAGGCTGGAAGCAGGCCGAGGTTGTCGGCGCCGTCACCGACACGTCGATCATCGGCTATTCGACCGCCATGTTCGTGACCATGAACCAGGCCCGCTGGGATTCGCTCCCTCCCGATGTCCAGGCGGTCTTCACGGAAGTCAGCGCCGAATGGATCGACCGGCACGGCGCCGCCTGGCAGGTCGCCGACGCCGATGGCCAGGCGCTGGTCGCCGAGCTGGGCCGCGAGACGATCACCCTGCCGCCCGATGAGCAGACCCGCTGGCAGGAGGCGGTCAGGCCGGTGCTGCAGGGCTATGTCGAGCAGGCCGCCACCCAGGGGCTGCCCGGCCAGGCGTTTCTGGACGACCTGCAACGGCTGGTGGCCGCCGCGCGCGACTAGCCATGGGCGCAACACCCCCGACACGACCGTACGACCGGTTCCTCTGGCGGCCGGTGAAGGGCCTGGTGCTGGCATTTGCCGCCCTGGCGGCCGCCGGCGTCCTCGCCATGGTGGCGGTGACCTGCGCCGATGTCGCCCTGCGCCTCCTTGGCCGGCCGCTCGTCGGGGCCTACGACCTGGTGCGCATCGCCGGCGGCGTCACGCTGGCCTGCGCCCTGCCGGTCACGACGGCGCTCAAGGGACATGTCGCCATCGAGTATTTCTTCCATAAGCTGCGCCGCCGGGGACGGATCGTGGTCGACACCCTGATGCGCCTGCTGCAGATGACCGCGTTCGCCGTCGCCGCGCGCGAGTGTGCACGCCATGGATCGAAGCTGCTCCGGAGCGGCGAGGTGACCCCGACGCTGCAATGGCCCGTCTTCTGGGTCGCCTGGATCCTGGCGGCGGCCTGCGGCCTGACGGTGCTGGTCACCCTCTATCACCTGGTCCACCCGGGGCGGGAGATGATCCGCCCATGAGCCCGGCGCTGATAGGTGTGCTCGGCCTGCTGCTGATGCTGCTGCTGCTGGCGGCCAGCCTGCCCGTGGCGTTTGTCATGGGCGTCGTCGGCGTCGTCGGCTTTGCCTGGGTGATCAACACGCCGGCGGCCCTGGCCATGCTTTCGGCCGACCTGCACGATGTCCTGTCGAACTACGGGCTCACCGTCATTCCGATGTTCGTCTTCATGGGGCAGGTCTGCTTCCATGCTGGCATCAGCCGGCGGCTCTTCCGCGCGGCCTACCATTGGATGGGCTGGCTGCCGGGCGGCCTGGCGATAGCCACGGTCGGCGCCTGCGCCGCATTCGGGGCCATCTGCGGCTCGGGGCCGGCGACGGCGGCGACGATGGCGGCCGTCGCCCTCCCCGAGATGCGGCGCTTCAACTACGCCGATTCCCTGGCCAGCGGCGTGGTAGCGGCGGGCGGCGGCCTGGGGATGCTGATCCCCCCGAGCGTCGTCTTCATCGTGTACGGCGTCCTCACCGAGCAGTCGATCGGCAAACTCTTCATCGCGGGCATCCTCCCCGGGCTGCTGGTGGCCGCCCTCTTCGGCCTTGTCATTCTGGCGCAATGCCTGCGGGATCCGGCGCGCGGCCCCGCCGCACCCCGCTTCCCTCTGCGGGCGCGGCTGGCCTCCCTGAAGGGCGTCATCGAGACGCTGCTCCTCTTCGCGCTGGTCATGGGCGGGATGTTCGCGGGCTGGTTCACGCCGACCGAGGGGGCGGCCGTCGGCGCCGCGGGCAGCCTGGCCGTCGCCGCCGCCGGCGGCTCATTCACCTGGCGCCTCCTCTGGCGCGCGGCCCAGGAGACGGTCCGCACCTCCTGCATGGTCATGATCATCGTCGCCGGGGCCACGGTCTTCGGCCACTTCCTGGCCGTCACCCAGATACCCTCCGGCCTGGCGGCCTGGCTGGCGGCCCTGCCCCTCCCGGCCTGGATGATCCTGCTGCTGATCGTCGCCTTCTATCTGGTGGCCGGCTGCTTCGTCGACGCGTTGGCGCTCATCATGCTGACGATTCCCATCTTCTATCCCGTGGTGCTCCAACTGGGCTACGAGCCGATCTGGTTCGGCGTCATGATCGTGCTCGTCACGATGATGGGTGCCATCACCCCCCCTGTCGGCGTCAATGTCTACGTCGTCAGCGGGATGGAGCGGGACCTCTCGCTGCAGACCGTCTTCCGCGGCGCGATACCCTTTCTTGTCGCGCTTCTGGCCGCGGTGGCGCTGCTCATGTTGTTCCCCGGCATCGCCACATGGCTGCCTGGGCTGGTCAGGTGAGGCGTGCAACGTGCCACGCCAGAGGGAAGCGAGGATGGAACGATGACGGACAACGGCGTAGGACAGATGTCGCCGTACGGTGACTTCCGGCGCATCCTCTTCTGCAGTGATTTTTCGGAGAACGCCGACTTCGCCTTCGGCTTCGCCGTGGACGCGGCGCAGCGCAACCGCGGCAGCACCCTGTACCTGCTGCACGTGCTCCCCGAGCCCGACGCCCAGTTCTGGAAAACCTACATCTACGATTCGGACGGCGACCCCGACGCCAAAGCCAAGGCCGATATTGACGCCCGGATCGCCCGCGACTACCGGCCGCGGCTACCGGAGGGGGTTGATTTCCAGACCGTCTTCCGCATCGGCGGCGCCGCGGATCAAATCCTGGCCTTTGCCCGCGAGGTCAACGCCGACCTGATCGTGCTGGGCCGGCAGGGGAAGGGCGCCGTCCGGTCGATTTTCTTCGGCGACGTCGCGGCCAAGGTCGCGCGTCACGCCACCTGCCCCCTGCTGATCATCCCCCTGGCCTTTGCCCGGCAGCCTCGCGGCTTGTAAGTGTGGGGGTGTGGGAGTGTGGGAGTGTGGGGGTAAGGTGGGACAGGCATTCCGGCCTGTCCTCTGTGTGGGAGTGTGGGAGTAAGGTGGGACAGGCATTCCTGCCTGTCCTCCGAGCTCGAAGCGGCGCGGCGGCGTGTGTTCGATTTGTCGTCGTCGATGGTAGTCGACTGTAGTCGGGTGTAGTCGGCCCTGCTGGCAGCGGCCATTCAACCCCCGTCAACCCCCGCACGCCAACACTCCCGAACTTTAGAACTCCCGAACTCCCGAACTCCCGAACTCCCGAACTTTAGAAGTTTAGAACTTTAGAACTTTTTTTTCAACGCCCCTATTGACGCCCTCCGCGTTTTGTGGCATACTCCACTTCATCGCTAGACATACTAGAGTTTACGACAGGCGACATGCGAATGAAGGCGACAACGAACCAGGCGAACCGGATGACATCACGGCCGATGATGCATGGCAGTGCAGCCATGACCATGGCCATGTGTTGTTGTCGGTGTACTTGCCCGGAAGGAGGAGCTATGAAGCGATGTTGACTCGAATCGCAGAGCAGTATTCATAGCCCACCTCCGAGGGTCGGACGGTGGGTTTTTTGTTGGTCATTTTTGAGGCGTAAGGTTTTAGGAAAGACTGAGAACACGATGAACACGAAGCGACAGAAGATTGGACAACGCGCCGCCGTGGCGGCGTTGAGCGTATGGCTGGCTCCGCAGGTCGATGCCCAGGAGGCGGCAACAGACCGTCTCGACGAGTTGAAGCGGCAGTTGGGTGTGGTGGAGCGGAAACTGGAGCTTATCCAGGAGGAGTCGGTCTCCTCGGCGAAGGCCGCGGCCAACAAGTTTGGCGTGGCCGTCTATGGCCGCGTCAAGTTCGATGCCGGCTACGACACCGCCCGCACCACGCCGGGCGACTGGGCCACCTATGTGCTGCCGCAGCCGCAGGGGAAGGATAATGAACTGAACGCCACGGCGCGGGACAGCCGCCTCGGCGTGCGGTTGCGCGCCCCCGATTTCCAGGGGCTCGTCACGACGGGATTGATCGAGACGGACTTCCTTAGTACCGGTCCGGCGAACTCGCCGAATCCGCGTCTACGGTTGGCCTACTTCGACGTGGCCACCCCGTCGGGCTGGGCGCTGCGGCTCGGCCAGGACTGGGATCTGTTCGGGGTCTACCATCCGAATTCGGTCGACGCCGGCCTGCTAGGCAACACCGGTAACCCGCGCGGTTTCCGGCCGCAGGTTCGCGTGAGCAAGACCATCCAGACCACGGAGCGCACCAAGTGGGTCGCTGCCGCGGCGCTGACCCGCAACATCGGCGAGGATCTGGACGGTGCCGGCCAGGACGACGGCGCCGACACGGGCGCGCCGGCCGGCCAGGCGGGGCTGGCGCTCCACACCATCGGCGCGGCGGGCCGTCCCTTGACGGTGGCGTTGTCCGGTTTGTACGGACGGGAGACGGTCGATGCCGTCGTCAAAACCACGACGACGGGCGCCGACGGCTCGGTCGCGCCGAAGACCAGCGTCACGGAGAAGGATGCATCCGACTACGACTCCTGGCTGGCCCATCTGGCAGTGATCGTGCCGCTGTCGTCCCGGCTGGCGCTCCAGGGCGTCGTCTGGACGGGCGCCAACCTCGACGCCTACCAGGCGGGCAACGGGCAGGGTGTCAACGCCGTGGCGAAGCGCGAGATCGGCGCCAGGGGCGGCTACCTCCAACTGACCGCCAACGCGACGGAGAAGTTGGCCCTCGGCGCCGGCTATGGCATCGACGACCCCGACGACGGCGATCTGGCCGCGGGGCAGCGGGCGCGCAACAGCCGCCTCTACGGCAATGCCATCTATGCGCTGACCACGGCGGCCTCGGTGGGCGTGGAGGTGTCGCAGATCAAGACGGAGTACAAGGAGCAGGACAGCGCCGATGCGCTGCGCGTGGCGTTCTCGGGCACGCTGCGGTTCTAAACGGATGAACAATCACTCAAGGAGCAGAACAACATGAAGAAGAGCATCATTGCACAAATCCTCGCGGGGATGACGCTGGCCGCGCTGACGGCGCCGGCGGTCCACGCCCAGTCGGCCAAGCCGACGAAGATCGTCGTCGCCGACGCGAAGACGACCCACCACCTCAACCTGTACGTGGCCAAGGAGAAGGGCTTGCTGGCCAAGCGGGGCCTCGAGGTCGAGATCGTTGAGGTGAAGGATCTGGCCGCCGCGCGTGACCTGGTGGTCGCCGGCAAGGCGGATGTCTACTGGGCCTGCCCCACGGCCGTGATCGCGGCGATCGCCAACGGCGCGCCGATCAGAATCATCTCCCAGGTCAAGGCCCCCTGCACCTCGGTGCTGGTGGTCCCCCCCGACTCACCCATCCAGGACATCAAGGATCTGAAGGGCAAGCGGGTCGCCGGTATCTCGCCGACGTGCGAGGCGGTCATCGCCTACACCCGGGCAGCCAAGCTGGCGGGCGCCCCCTTCCGGCTGGAGAAACTGGCGGGCGGTCCGGCCATCGCCGCCCTCGAGGCCCGCGCGGTCGACGCCGCCATCCTCGAGGAGCCGCAGGCGAGCATCGCCGAGCTGAAGGGGTACCGCTTCGTCCGGAGCGACGTGGCCGAAGGGATCCCCTGCCGGACGATCAACGCCCGGACGGGGGTCCTGCAGAGCAACGCGGCGGCGCTCAAGGCGCTGATCGAGGCGGTTGAGGAGGCCAACGCCCTGATCCTGAAGGATCCGGTGGCCGACGAGGTCGTCGCGATCGCGCACACCTACACCGGCGCGCCCCATGCCTCCATCAAGCAGGGGAACCACCGGTTGCGCTTCGGGACCACCATCAAGGAGGAGGGGCTCTCCCTTCTCGCCGACGCGCTGGTGGACCAGGGCGACATCAAAGAGAACCCGGGGACGAAGCTCTACGCCCCCGAGTTCAAGGGGATCACATGGGGCAGGTAGACTGACGCGCCGGACGGCCTGCGCCGCCGCGAAGGCGGCGGGGCAGGTCCGCCGGGCACTGGCGAGGCGAACCTGGAAGCCGGCACGCTGGAGCCCGCCGTCCTCGGCGGTGGTTCTCTCGCAAGCAAGATTCGGAGACCGGGCGCAGGGGCGACGACGGTCGGATGGCATCCTGAAGTCGACGGGAGTCGACGGGAGTCGATCGTAGTCGACAAGGACAGGCAGGAATGCCTGTCCTACCTTGAAAGAACGCGCAACGCTAAACGTTTCACGCGGAACGCAGAATGAAAAGATTGCACATACTCCCCCAGGGAGAACGGGGCGCGGTCGTCGTGAACGCACTCCGCGAGCTCGGCCGCTTCCTGAAGACGGCGTTCGGCAGTCTGCTGTCGATCGAGTTCGCGACGGTCATCCTGCCGCTGCTCGTCCTTTGGGAACTGGCGCCGCGGCTGGGCTGGGTGCCGCGCACGCTGATCCCGCCGGCCTCGCAAGTCGCGGTGGCGCTCGTGGATCTGTTCGCGCGCCACGGACTGCTCGGGCATATCGGCAGCAGCCTGGGCCGCTTCGCCCTTGGCCTGGCCATCGCCCTGGCCACGGCGCTGCCCCTCGGCGTCCTCATGGGCTGGAATCTCTTCTTCCGCAAACACGCGCTGCCGCTCTTCCAACTGCTTGCGCCGGTGCCACCGCCCGCGTGGGTACCGATCACCATTGTCGTGCTGGGCGTGGGGCTGCCGATGCAGACCTACCTGATCTTCCTGGGCGCCTTCTATCCGATCCTCTTCAACACCTACCAGGGCGTGAAGGACACCGACCCGCGTTACCTCGCCTCCGCGCGCGTGTTCGGTGCCAGCGAGTGGACGCTGGTCCGTCACGTCTACATCCCGCACGCGCTGGGTTCGGTCGTCATGGGCGTCAAGATCGGCATCGCCCTGGGACTCGTCATGCTGATCATCGCCGAAATGCACGGTGGCCGGAAGGGGCTGGGCTATCTGCTGCTGGAGGCCAAGGAGTATTTCCAGATCGACCGCATGATCGCCTGCATGGCCGTGCTCGGGGCGATCGGGTGGTTCCTGATCGAGGTCATGAAGTACCTCGAGGCCAAACTGGCACTCTGGAGGGTTGGACGCTAACATGATCTCCGCCCGCAACATCACCAAGTTCTTCTCCGTCGTCAACGACGACCGGACCGCCGACGGCATCACCGCCGTGCTGTCGGTCTCGCTGGATATCCCGGACGGACGCTTCGTGTCGTTCGTGGGTCCGACAGGGTGCGGCAAGTCGACGTTTCTCGAGATCCTCGCGGGGCTGCAGGCCCCCACGGAGGGCGAGGTCTGGATCGACGGGCGCCGCGTCCTCGAGCCGCTCCCCGCCACGCGCAAGGAGATGGAGGCCTACCGTCGCCGCTACCGCTTCCTCTCGCCGATCGCCAACAGCCTGTTCCGCGACCGCCCCAAGCACGACATCGCGATGATCTTCCAGGACTACGCCGTCTTTCCGTGGATGACCGCGCGGCAGAACGTGGTCTTCGCCCTGAAGCTGCGGGGCGTGCCCCGCCGCGAGCGTGACGCGCTGGCGCGTCACTACCTGACGCGCGTCGGCCTGGCCGGGAGCGAGAACAAGTATCCCGCCCAGCTCTCCGGCGGGATGCGCCAGCGGCTGGCCATCGCCCGGGCGCTCTCGGTCGAGCCGCGGATCATCCTCATGGACGAGCCTTTCGCGGCGGTCGACGCCCAGACGCGCGAGACCCTGCAGGAGGAGCTGCTGGAGCTGTGGAGCGGAACGGGGCGCACGGTCGTCCTGGTCACCCACGACATCGACGAGGCGGTCTACCTCTCCGACGAGATTGTGGTCTTTTCCCCACAGCCCGGCACCGTGCGCAACCGTCTGACCGTCGATACGCCGCGGCCGCGGCGGCGCGACGACCCGGTCCTGGCCGACCTGCGCGCGCGCATCCTGTCCATCTATCGCCAAGACGCGGAACACCGCACCGACTGGAGCATTTGAAAGCGAGGAGCATCACCATGCCAGCAAACCAAGACAACCTGCTCACCGTCCCGCATCCGTTCCGGGGACGGATCCACGACGACATCACCCAGGCGATCGGCCACACGCCCCTCGTGCGGCTGCGCGGCGTCTCGGACGACGGTGCCATCGTCGCCGCGAAGCTCGACTCGTTCAATCCGATGAACAGCGTCAAATGCCGGATCGGCGCGGCCATGATCGCCGCGGCCGAGCGCGACGGCCGCCTGAAGCCCGGCATGACGGTGATCGAGGCGACCTCGGGCAACACCGGCATCGGGTTGGCCTTTGCCTGCGCCGCGAAAGGCTACCGGCTGATCATCACCATGCCGGAAACGATGACCATCGAGCGGCGCAAGCTCGTGCAGATGCTCGGGGCCGAACTCGTGCTGACACCGGGACCGCTCGGCATGCGCGGCGCGATGGACAAGGCCAAGGAGCTGTTGCGGACCATCAAGGGCGGCTTCATGCCGCTGCAATTCGAGAACCCGGCCAACCCCCAGATCCACCGCGAGACCACGGCCGAGGAAATCTGGGCCGACACGCAGGGCAAGGTCGATGTCTTCGTGGCCGGCATCGGCACCGGCGGGACGATCACCGGCGTGGGCGAGGTCCTCAAGGCGCGCAAGCCGAATGTCCGGGTGGTCGGAGTCGAACCCGACGCCTCGCCGGTCCTCACCGGCGGCCGCCCCGGCCCCCACCGCATCCAGGGGCTCGGCGCCGGCTTCGTCCCCCCCGTGCTGAACCGGCGGATCGTGGACGAGGTGGTGCGGGTGACCGACCTCGATGCGTTCGAGACGGCGCGGTGGGTGGCACGGGAGCAGGGCATCCTGTGCGGCATTTCGAGTGGCGCTGCCGCGTGGGTCGCATGCAAGCTCGCACGCCGCCCGGTATTCCGTGATAAACTAATCGTGGTCATGTTTCCCGATTCGGGTGAACGGTACCTGACCACCCCGCTGTCGCAAGCCCCCGAGAAACAGGAGCATGCAGGATGACACCACTCGCCATCGAGACGCAACTGGCCCAGGCCGGCTGTCGACGCGACCCGCACACCGGGGCCTTGTCGGTGCCCATCTACCAGACGTCGGCGTTCGCCCATGAGGCGCTTGGCCACTCGACGGGGTTCGACTACTCGCGCACCTCGAACCCCACCCGCCTGGCCCTGGAGGAGACGCTGGCCGCCGTCGAGGGCGGCCACCGCGGCTTCGCCTTCGCTTCCGGCCTGGCGGCCATCGACGCCGTGCTCCGGCTCCTGCCGGCCGGCAGCCGTGTCGTCGCCACCGCCGACCTGTATGGGGGCACCTTCCGGCTCTTCGAGCAGACGGCCCGCGCGTACGGCATCGAAGCCCTCTATGTCGACACCTCCGACACGGAGGCCACGCGGCGCGCGTTGCGCGAGCCGGGCGTGCGGGCGCTCTTCGTCGAGAGCCTCACCAACCCGCTCCTCAAGGTCGCCGATCTCCCCGCACTGCTCGAGGCCGCCCGCGAAGGAGGCGCCACGACGATCGTCGACAACACGTTCCTGACTCCGTGTCTCCTGCGTCCGCTCGACCTGGACGCCGACCTGATTGTCTACAGCGCGACCAAGTATCTGGCGGGCCACAACGATGTCGTGGCTGGCGCCGTCATCACACGCACCCCCGCGTGGAGCGAGCGCCTCGCCTTCCAGCAGAACGCCGTCGGCGCCGTGCTGGGTCCGCAGGACGCCTGGCTGGTTCTGCGTGGACTCAAGACGCTGCCGCTGCGGCTCCGGCAGCAGGGTGAGAACGCCCGGCGCCTGGCAGAGTGGCTGGCGCAACACCCGCGCGTCAAGCGCGTCCACTATCCCGGCCTCCCCGGCCATCCGGGGCACGCCACCCTTGCGCGCCAGGCGGCGGGATTCGGCGCCATGATCGCCTTCGAGGTGGCCGATGCCGGGCGGGTCCCGGCCATCCTGAAGGGCGTGCGGGTATTCCTCTTCGCCGAGAGCCTCGGCGGTGTCGAATCGCTGATCACCCTGCCGCGCGAGCAAACGCACGCCGACCTGCCGGCGGACACGCTCGACCGCCTGGGGATCGGCCCCGGGCTGCTGCGCCTTTCGATCGGTATCGAGGACGTCAACGATCTGATCCGGGACTTGGAGAACGTGCTATGAACCTCAGGACGCTGCTAATCCACGGCGGGCGCGACCGCGACCCCTACACGGGGGCATCGAGCATCCCCATCTACCAGACCTCCACCTTTGCGCAGGCCGATCCGGAGCACCCCGGGCGCTACGACTACGCCCGCAGCGGCAATCCCACGCGCGAGGCGCTGGAGGAGTCGATCGCCGCGCTCGAGGGCGGCGCGTGCGGCCTGGCCTTCGGTTCCGGCATGGCGGCCACATCGTCGGTGCTGCTCCTGTTCCGTCCCGGCGACCACCTGGTGGTCGGCGAAGCCGTCTACGGCGGCACCTACCGCATCCTGCAGGGGCTCTTCCACCAATGGCAACTGGAGGTGACGTTCGTCGACACGCAGGACCCCGAGGCGGTCCGGCGCGCGATCCGCCCCACCACCCGCGCCCTCTTCGTCGAGACGCCGGCGAACCCGCTGCTGCAGATCACCGACCTGCGCGCCATGGCGGCGCTCGCCGCCGAGCACGGCTTGCTATCGATCGTCGACAACACCTTCATGTCGCCCTATCTGCAGCGGCCGATCAAGCTCGGCTTCGACATCGTCGTGCATAGCGCCACCAAGTTTCTCGGAGGGCACAGCGATCTGATCGCCGGCCTGGTCGTCGCGCGTGACGAAACGCTCGGGCGCCGGCTGAAGAGCATCCAGAACGCCTTCGGAGGCATCCTGGGGCCGATGGACGCGTGGCTGACGCTCCGCGGGATCAAGACGCTTGGGGTCCGCCTGGAGGCGCAGCAGGCGTCGGCCCAGAAGATTGCCCAGTGGCTGCGCGAGCAGCCCAAGGTGAACCATGTCTACTATCCCGGCTTCCCCGACCACCCCGGCCGCGCGATCCACTTCGGCCAGGCATCGGGGGCCGGCGCCATTGTCTCCTTCGAGTTGCCCGACGGTCCCGCGGCGATGGCGTTTCTCAAGCGCGTGCGGCTGCCGCTCGTGGCGGTGAGCCTCGGCGGTGTGGAGAGCATCCTCTCGCATCCCGCCACCATGTCCCACGCCGCCCTGCCGCCCGCCGCGCGCCGCGCCCGCGCCATCTCGGACGGACTCGTGCGGCTATCCGTCGGACTGGAGGACGCCGACGATCTGATGGCCGATATCAGCAATGCGCTCGGATGATCGGCGGTTGTCGCCACCGGAGGCCGCTTGCCTGCCATCCGAACGCCATCCGAATCTCACAGGAGTCGTGCGTGTTCACCTGACTCAAGAATGTCGCCAGAGTTGTCAAACGGCAGCACGCGGCAAAGCAGAAACTTTTTTTCGCGCTTGTGTTTCGGGGGTGGGGGGGGGCAAACTATACGCCGTGCCGGAGGGATTGGCTGGAACCAATTCCGTAGGGTGCCCGCCCGCAACGGGCGGGTACCTGTGTAGTTACGGAGACCGATCATGAGCAGCGGAACATGCGGCGGCGGACGGGTGCTGCTGGCCGACGGGCTCGTCGGCGGATTGATCGAGGGGGTTCGCCTGCGCAATGGACTGACTGCCGACTTGGAAGCCGGCGCTGGCATCAAAGTCACGGCGTGCAGCAATCTCGTGATCCGTTCCTGTGTGATCGAGAACAACCAAGC
>JAAYZJ010000181.1 GCA_012514915.1 Lentisphaerota bacterium
CCCCCGTGCAGGCCGAGTTCGCCATCCATTCGTACGAAATCACCCCGGATCACGGCACCGTGATGCTCTGGCAGGATGCCGCCAGCCAGGCCACGATCCTGTGGATATCGGATCTCGACGATCCGGCACCGGACATGGAGACCGAACCATGAACACTGTCCTGTCATCCTCCGCGCCTCCGCGCCTGTGCGGGAGACCAACAGCGCAGGCGATGTCCCCGCTGAGGCACAGCCCGCGGTGGCGCCGCCCCCTGCTCCTCGCCTGCCTGCTCCTCGGCATCCTCCAGGCCGTGCAGGCGGAGACGCTGCACATCCGCATGATCCGCGGCAGCCACGAGGAAGGGACAACAGCCCCGGCGCTCGCCGACATCGCCGCCATGATGCAGAACACCCTGGCCTTCAAAACCTATGCCCTCGACGCCGAAACCCGCATCCCGCTGCCGGCCGACGGCACCCCCCGGTCGCTCCGCGTCTATGCCGTCACCTGCACCGGTTCCGCCGAGCGGCTGAAGATCGGCATCACCCGGCTCGGCAAACGCATCCTCTCGACGGTGGCCACCGTCCGGCCGGGACACCCGGTCGTCCTTGGCGGGTTCCGAGCCCGCAAGGGGGGCGGCATGCGGATGTTCGTCCTGACCGTCGAGTCTTCTTCCCCCACCCCCTAGCCGATCCCGCCGCCGTGCAAACCTTTGTCTCGCCCGACCATCTGCATGCCCTCCCCGGCCCCCTGGTTCTGGCCGCCGGATTCTTCGATGGTGTCCATCTCGGCCACCGGGCGGTTCTCGATGGCGCCATCGCGCATGCCCGCCAGCTCGGGGGCCAGGCATGGGCGCTGACCTTCGACCAGCATCCACTCACCATCCTGGCGCCCGGCCGGCAGCCGCCTTTGCTCACCCCCCTCTCGATGCGGCTGGAACTGCTGGCGCAGACGGGCATCGACGGCTGCCTGATGCTGCCGTTCACCCGCGAACTCGCCGCCTGCCAGCCGCGCGACTTCGTCCGGCTGCTCTGCGGCCCGCAACGCACCGTCGCGGCCATCCGCTGCGGCGAGAACTGGCGCTTCGGCGCCGGTGGCGGCGGCGATCCCGCCTTGCTCGCCGAGCTGGGACGGCAGCATGGATTCGAGGCCGTGACGGTGCCGCCCCTGCACCACGACGGCGCGCCGATCTCGAGCACCCGGATCCGCAGGGCCATCCAGGCGGGCGATGTCGCGGAGGCCGCCTCCATGCTCGGCCGCCCCTACAGCGTTCGCGAGACCGTCGTCCGCGGGCGCGGGGTCGGCCGGACGATCGGCATGGCGACCGCCAACCTGCATCCGGCCGCGGAAGTGCTTCCCGGCATCGGCGTCTACGCCGTGCGGACGTGGGTGGGCGATCGCCGGGTCGACGGCGTCGCCGGGCTGGGCTGGCGCCCGACCTTTGCCGACGCGCGCCCGGACGCGCCCGAGCTCGAGATCCATCTGCTCGACTTCGAGGGGGATCTCTACGGGGCGACGCTGGACGTCGCCTTCATCGCCCGCCTGCGCGACGAGATCAAGTTCCCCGACGCCGCCGCCCTCATGGAGCAGGTCCGCGAGGACATCCGCCAGGCCCGCCAGCTCGCCGCCCGCTCCTGACCGGTGCCCCGCCGCACGGCTGCCGGGCGGCGCGCTGTTGTGGACGCCGGCGTGGAAATGCCTTTTAGCGCCGGCGAGACGATGTCCCAGTGCAACCGCAGAGTGCCGAATCACGAATATCGAATATCGAAGGTTGAGATCCGAAAGGACAGACGCGCGTTCGCAATTCCGCGGTTCGATATTCGGAAGAGGCGCTTGCAGAACCCCCTGCAGAAACCGGTCGGGACAGAGCCCGACCCTCCAGATCCGCGGAACCCGCTGGTTATCAGGACTGGAGGGACGACCTCCGTGTCGTCCGTCAAACAAATCCCGCGGAGACCGCGGGCCCGACCGCGCTTTCCACGCCGTATCGACCCACGATGAAGCGGGTCGTTTAGGTGTAACCGTTTAAGAAGGCGAGTAAGCATGCGATCCGGCTTTCTGAATCTGCCTGGATGTCACGACTGTTAGACCGCAAGACATGGGGAATGGGTTGCGAAGGCGTCCCCCCCTTGGCCAGAGTCCCGGCTTCAGCCGGAAGCCAGTGAGGGCCTTCAGGCTCGTCCTTCGCTCGCCCGGTCGCCAACCGAATGTCCTGCGCTCAGGTGAACGACCGAGCCGCCCGCGCAAACCCGTCAGCCGACCGCTCGATGACATCCGTCTCGACGCTGAAGCTCAGCCGGAAATGGCCCGGACAGCCGAAGCCCCGCCCCGGCACGGCGAGGATGTTCTCCGCGAGCAGGCGGTTGACAAACGCGAGATCGTCGCCCCCCGGCGCCTCGGGGAAGAAATAGAAAGCGCCGCGCGGCATCGCATAGGTGATGCCCGCCTGCTCCAGCACACGGGCCATCAGTGCGCGGCGCCGGTCGTAGACCGACAGGTCCACCCCGTCGTTCAGCATCAGCAGCGCCATCCGCTGCCCGATGATCGGGGCATTCACGAAACCGAGCGTGCGTGTGGTCAGCGTCACCGCCTGCATCAGCAACTGGCCGTCGGGCATGTCGGGACGGATCGCCAGGTAGCCGATCCGCTCGCCGGCGATCGAGAGGCTCTTCGAGAAGGATCCCGCGACGACGGCGAACGGACTCAGGGGCAGCATGGCGGGGACGACGGCCCCGTCGTAGGCCAGAAAGCGGTAGGGCTCGTCCGAAAGGAGAAACACCGGGCGCTCGCGGCCGTCGTTGAGCGTCGCCAGCGCGGCGGCCAGCCGGTCCAGCGTCGCGGCGGGGTAGAGACAGCCGGTCGGGTTGTTCGGCGAATTGAGCAGGATGACACGCGTCCGGGGGCCGACCGCCGCCAGCATGGCGTCGACATCGAGATCGAACGTGGGGCGGCGAGCGGGAATCGGCACCAGCACGCCCCCGAAATGCCCGCAGTAGGCGCCGTACTCGACAAAATACGGAGCCGGACAGATCACTTCATCCCCCGGCTCGATCACGGCGCGGAAAAAGGCCGTGAGCGCGCCGGCGGCCCCGCAGGAGATCAAGACCTGAGCGGCCGTCAGACCGGGCGTCTGCTGCTCGGCGCCCAGCTTGGCGGCCAGCGCCTCGCGCAACGGCGGCAGCCCGGCGTTGCCGACATAACCGAGGGCGCGCGGCTCGCCCGCCTGGTCGGCGATCCGCGCCAGCGCCTGCCGCGCCGCAGGCGGCGGCGGGATGTCGGGGTTGCCCAGGCTGAAATCGAAGACCCGGTCGGCTCCGAGACGCTGCTTGAGCTCATTCCCCGTCTCGAACATGCGACGGATCCAGGAGGCGGTGCCGAGCTGGTCGGCGATGGAACGGGCGATGATCTGCATGGTTCAACTCGCTTGCGTGGTCCGGGCCCGGCGCAGCAGCTTCGCGACGATGGCATCGGGCTGCTTGAGCACGCGCGAACCCCGGGTGATTTTACAAAGGCTGATTCCCAGCGTCTCGGCGATGACCCGCTGCGGGACCCCCTCCTGCAGCATTTTCATCAAGCGCCACCGCAGGATCAGATCATGCAACTCGGCCCGGGTGAACAGGTCGTCGAACAGACGCTCCATCGCCGCCGGGTTGTCCACGGCGGCGAAAACCGCCGCGAGTTCCCGCCGGGTTTCGGTCGCGACTTGACCGGGAGTCCGGTGCGCGCGCACGCGTGTGTGTTGATGCATGGCCATGGCATCCTCGATGATTCTGCTTGCTCCGCAGCGGACATCCTGCAGGGCGCGCTCAGCCCACCCGCACCATGCGTTCCACGGCCCGCAAAGCCTTGATCCGGACCGGCTCGGGCACCGTGACCACGTGCTTCATATCCTCCAGCGACCAGAGAACCTTCTCCAGCGTGATGCGCTTCATGTTGGGACAAACCAGCAGGTCGGAGGCCGGGTGGAAGGTCTTGCCGGGATTCTCCTTGCGCAGCCGGTGCAGCATGGCCGTTTCCGTGGCGACGATAAAGGTCGTGGCCGGCGATTCGCGTGGATAACGCAGCATGCCGCTGGTCGAGAGAACGGCATCGGCGAGCGCGACGGCCTCGGGACGGCACTCGGGATGAATCATGACGACCGCATCGGGATACGCCTGGCGCGCGGCGACAATATCGGCCGGCGCGAGCCGCGCGTGCGTCGGGCAGCAACCGGGGTAGAGGATCATCTTGCGGCCCGTCACCTGCTGGACGTAGTGTCCCAGGTGCTGGTCGGGAACAAAGATGATCTCGCGTGCGGGGTCGATGCCGGCCACGACGGCGGCGGCATTCGCCGAGGTGCAGCAGATGTCGCTCTCGGCCTTGACTTCCGCGCTGGAATTGACGTAGGTGACGACCATGGCCCCCGGGTGTTTCGCCTTCAGTTCGCGGACCGCCTCGACGGGGGCCATGGAGACCATCGGGCAGCCGGCCTGCGGATCGGGGATCAGCACGGTTTTCGACGGACTGAGAATGGCGGCGGTCTCCGCCATGAAATAGACACCGCAGAAGATGATCACCTCCGCTCCGGCCGCGGCCGCCTGGCGGCTGAGCTCGAGCGAGTCACCGCAAAAGTCGGCGACGTCCTGCACCTCGGGCGCCTGGTAATTGTGGGCCAGAATGACCGCCTGGCGCTGCCGGGCAAGCTCGCGGATGCGTGCGGAAATCGATGTCATGGCGTCTCCAGAGGGTGGATGGCGCCCCGGACCTCAGCCGGGGAGGGATACGTGGGGCGTCCGCGGCGTCGCGGCGGGTGTTTCCACGTCGGCGCGTCTCTCGTCCGTCCGACGATGGTGCCGCCGTCCGCCACGGCGCTTGCGCCGCCGCGGGGTCTGGCCTTCGGCGCCGCCGGCGCCCGCCGACGGGGTTTTCGCGTCGGCGTCCTCCCCACTCTCGGCCGGCACGCCGTCCGGTTGGTCGGCGGCGGCGCGGTCGGGGGTGGCGCGGTCGGGGCGCGCGGTCTGACGGCGCCGGTCGACTCCGGGCGGCGGCCGGCTAGCCTGCGGACTGGCGGGCATCAGGGCCTGCCAGGCGTCGAGAATGGCTGTGGTTTCCGCGGATGAACCGGCGACGATGCGCGCCAGCAGCAGCGCATCGGCGAACTGCTGGGCGCGGCCCGGACGGATGCGTCGCCCCGGCGCCGGCTTGACCGCGAGGCGCTGCTGGTCGTCCAGCAGGTGCAGAACGTGGTAATAGATGGTCTTGGGCAGCTTGAAGCGGGCATTGAAATCAGCCAGGCAGTGTTCGGCAAGTTCCAGATGATGGACGCCTGCCGCCTCCCGCCCGCCGGCCGCGGCGAGGGCCGCGGCGAAAAGCGGATAGGCGAGCACCGCCAGCCGAAGCCCGTTCGAGAACTCGGCGCCGGCCTGTCGCTCCATCGCGTCCATCCGTTCCAGGGAGTCCCAGAGCGGGGATTGCTCCTTGCCGGATTGGCGGACGTAGTGGTCGAGGGCGGGCATCAGCGAGGCCATCAGCCCCGAGTCCCAGAGGAGCCTGAAGGTCTTGGCCGACGCATGGAAGGCGAAGAGGCGGAAGATCTCCTCGAGCACCCGGGCGCTGGAGGCCTGTTGGATTTCACGATGGTGCGAGCGGATCGCCCGGTAGGTTTTCCGCTCGATCGTCATCTCCAGGCGCGCGGCCAGGCGGACCGCGCGCATCATACGGACGGGATCCTCGCGAAAGCGGACGTTCGGATCGCCGATGGCCCGCAGCACGCGCCGGTCGAGGTCGCGGAGGCCACCCACGTAGTCGATAATCTCGAACGTCTTGATGTCGTAGAAGAGCCCGTTGACCGTGAAATCACGTCGCTTGGCGTCTTCCTCCGGCGTGCCGAAGGTGTTGTCGCTGCTCTGGTAGAGGGCGCCCGGTGCGTTTTCGTCGGCCATCTGCACCGTTTCATCGGGCTGCCGGCGGAATGTGCTCGTCTCGATGACCTTGTCACCGAAAACGACATGGGCTAGGCGGAACCGCCTTCCGACGAGGAAGCAGTTGCGGAATAGCCGTTTGATCTCGC